>NZ_BAAACH010000036.1:0-58044 GCF_039521405.1 Clostridium sartagoforme | reverse complement strand
ATAACATAAAAAGTGCATAAATTCCTACATTTTGATGTTGGAACTTTTATGCACTTTCATATTAACATTTACACTTCATCAATGGATTAAAAACTATGAAAATGAAGAAATTGAAGGTTTGATTTCTAAAACAGGAAAGCGAGGAAATGCTTTCGCCGCGCTTCATAGAAGCAAGGATTTGCCAGAGATAAAACGACTTCAACTTCAAGTCGCACAACTTCAAGTTGATATAGAACGCTTAAAAAAAGATTATATAGTGAAAGGAGTTGGTGCAAACAAGGAATTCATTACTACAAAAGACTTGAATTCCAAGTGATTTATGAATTAAATAATAATTATCCTATTACATTTCTTTGTAAAATAATGAATGTTAATAGATCAGGTTATTATAAATAGAAAAACAGACTTAATAAAGAAAATATATATCAACTGAATAGAAGAATGCTTACTAATTTATTAAATGAAGAACATGAGAAACATCCTTCATATGGGTATCATAGATTAGCTCATTTGATACGTAAAAATACAGGCTGGATGTTTTCTGATAATTTAGCACATAAATGCTGCAAGAATGCAGCTATTCGATCAACTGCAAGAAAAAAATATAAATACTGTAAACCCGGCCATGAAAATGTCCGTTTTAAAAATATAGTTTCGGGTAAATGGAATGCTAAAGAACCACTTCAAATAGTAGTGTCTGATATGACAATGCTTAAGCATCGTGGAAAAAATTATGAATGGACATATATCTTGGATACATTTGATAATTCTATTATTTCAAGTCATATTTCAGGACGTCCTGGAGATATTAGAACTTACTATGAGTGTCTTAATGATTTAAAATTACTTACAAAACAAAAAACAACTCCCACAGTTTTGCACACCGATCAGGGAGCTGTATATTCATCACGACCTTATAATAAAGATCTATTTAATTATAACATAAAACGTTCTATGTCTCGAGTAGGAACTCCCACTGATAATCCAATAATTGAATCTATAAATGGATGGATTAAGAGTGAAATAGCTAGTGATTATGACATCAATGAATATTCAGATATAAGTAAATTTCTTCAAGAATTTGTTAGGTATTATAATAATGACCGACCAGCGTATGCGCTCGGATATCTTTCACCTAAAGAATATAGACAATATTATGGATTTACATAAAAAGAGATATAAATTATCTCTAATTTATACCTCTTTTTTTAAATGTCTACTTTATATTGACAAGTTCATAACAATTGCGCTATTCCTCTCTTTTCTGAAATTATTTAATTTTATCTTGTCATCTCTAATTTAATTGTAACACTAATTTTCCTTACCGCTCAATGGACACTTACTATCTATTTAAAAACTTTAATCTCAATAATATAAATTGGAATTTGTCTAGTTATATACATATTAGTATCTAATTCCATATACTACCAAAGCTCTCTATTCATAATATTTTACGCATTATTACTTGATCATCTTGCCTTTTCACTTCAATAAATCCTACTTTTTCATATAATCTGATTGGACCATTATAATCGTAGTACACATAGTCGTTGTAAAACTTTGCATATCCCTCAACAGCTGCATATCCTCGTGCCTTTGCATCAATGCAAATACGTTCAATAAATGCAGTTGCAATGCCTTTACCACGATATTCTGGGGCGATTTCGAAACATACGATAGAAAATGTTTTTCCGCATTTATTTTGGCGAGCAAAATCTGGCACAAAAGCCGAATAGCTGTCCATATCCCCAGCATTGCACCAACCAATAGAAATATCTCCGTCAAAAGCTAGATAGCCATGAATCCTGCCTTCGTTTAACATTTCTACAGCATATCTGCGAATGGTTCCTTTGATATCATTCCCGAACTCACTCACCATTTTTTTCTCAGTGATCTTATCCATATTTGGTGATGTGCAGTAGCATGGTCCATTAGGATTACCATCAGAAAATGCTCGATTATCAAAAAAATCTAGGTAGTCTTTTGTTAATTCCGGACTCAATGCCTTTATATCATAAATCATAATCTATCCCCTTTGCAAAATATAATCTTTCTTACTACACCTTCAATTTATTATGTTTATCCCTACAAATTACTATTTACCTTATACTTTAAAATTCAATTAACATCTATTTAACTCTATCATTTATAACATATTTTGTAAATATCCGTTGCTAAACTTATTATATTTTATTACTTATGATACGGTATTTTTACTCATAAAAACAGCCTTAGACAAGGCATATCAATGTCTACGGCTAAAAACCGCATTTATTTATGATATGGTTCATTATTCTTGATTCTAAAATTCATAGACATTACATATATTTATTTTGCATATATTAATGGATGCAATAGCTAAGACTTTATCCATTGTTTATAAACTTATTTATAAAGTATATCTGCCCCTTCCCCGTTACTTTTGTTGTTTTGTTTATGGTATTTTCACCGTTGCTTTTAGTTATAATTGTTTCTTTTACTTTAAACAATTCTAGTTCCATAGATTTTTGTGTTGGCATATTGTAATCAAGGCCTTTTTTCTTGATTAAATATCCATTTTCTCTAAGCCATTGAAATAGCCTGTTTTGACCAATATCTACTCCATTTTGTTTGATTAGTTTTGCAAGTTCACCAACTAAAATAGTAGATGATGATATTGTAACTGCATCTGCAAATACAACTTTTGGCTTTTGCTCTTCTATAGCTTTAGTTAATGTTTTTTGATTTTCTTTTTCTGTCTTTAATTTTGGCAGCATAGTTATTGAAAACTCTGTATTTTCTAGCATATCATCTAAAAGCTTTGAATTTACATACATACCATTTTTTCTAATATCTTTAAGTATAGCTTTAACTTCTTTTTTAAAGACTTTAGCTATTGGTTTTCTACTTTGCATCAGTACTTCATATAGTCCATCTTCTGTTAAAAACCATGTTTCTTGATCACCTCCAAGGGTAGTAATAATGTTACGAACCTTTTCTTCTTCATCTACTACATTTACTAATTTGCTAACATTACTAATAGAATAACCAATCCATGTTGCAATATCCTTTGCTAAAAATAATGGGTTGTCATAAGTACCATAGATTTTGAAATTCTTTCCAATAACTGCTTTCTCCATAATGATTGCTAAGTTATTTTCCATATTTTCGCCCTCCTTTTAAATCTCTCTTTTATTTTTACCTTGGGATATCCCATAGTTTTTTACTGTATTAGGACAATCCTTATAAGCCTCATATTTATCTCGTTATATTTTTTCCTTGATAGTTAGTAATCTTTGATAGTGCTTTCTGATGTTGTTATTTCTTTAGGTTTTTATTTTTTTACTCTAGTTATCTACCGTAGTTATTTTAATTCTTAGGACAAGCCTTGGGTGACATTTATCTTGGGGACATTTATTTATGTGGTTATTGTTTTTTATTTTTATTTTATATCATTTACGATCATATCCTTTAAGATATAATTTCACTAACTATTGCTCTCCTTATCTATTTATCCTATTTCTTTTATTTTCTCTTCTATAGTTATGCTTGTCCCGCCCCTTGCCTTCTTCCTAAAATTTTATTGTATTTAGTTTGTTTATTTTTATTTTGTTATCATCATTTACAATTATATTATTTAAGATAATATTAAAGATAACACAATTTACTCCTTATAAATATCTGTAGCTTTCAGTTATCTTAGAACTTAAAAACCTCTTTAAATTTTCCTTATTTTCTAATGCATTGATTTTTCTTATGCTAATGCCCTTGCTTTCAACGATTGTAGACATTTCTATCAGCCTGTCTACCGTTCTTTCTCCATACCTATCTTTTAATATGCCAACTGGATAGTTTGTTGTAACTACTGTTGGCAGTTTATTTCTGTATCTACTATCTATTATTGTATAAATTTTTGATATGCTCCATTCAGTATTTTGTTCTGTTACTAAATCATCTATTACTAAAAGATCTGCATTGCCTAGAAGTTTTATTATTTCCCATTCACCTTCTTTTCCAAGGGTTGAATAAGTTTCTTTTATTCTTTCTAGTAATCCATTTATACTAATACAAACTACTGGGACACCTTTTTTTAAAAGTGCAATTGCAAAGGATAAATAGCTTTTCCCATTACCTACTGCTCCTGTTATTAACAGCCCTAGTCCCTCTTCTTTTATTTCTTTAAAATTATCAATATATTTAATTCCTAAGTTATAAAGCTTTGTATCACCTTTTTCAAAATCCCAATTTTCAAAGGTTTTATTATAAAAGCTTTTTTCCATTAGTGAGTTTTTCTTAATGATTTTAAGCCTTTGATTCTTTTCTTCTAGCTCTTTTTCTCTGCAGCTGCATATAATATTAACTTTAATTGTTTTCCCAAAGAGCTTAACTAATTTTTCTTGTCTTTCTCCACAAGTTTTACAAGTCATCAATGTCAAGGATATACCCCTCTTCTCTAACGTGTCCTTCATCACTTGATGTACTATCTCCAATTTTAAACTCCCCTTTTTTACTTCTAAATTTACCCTTACTTTTATTTAGTATACCCTCAACATAGCTTAAGGTGTATTTGTTATTTTTAATTGCTTTTATCATAGCCAGTTTTACAGCTTCTTTTGAATACTTTTTTATATTGTTATCTAAAACATCTATTATTACACTGTTTATTTTTCCAAAGTTATTATTTATATAAAATTCATATATATCTTTATTTGATGTTGTTTCATATACTAAATATTCATATCCGCCTTCAAACCTTCCATTTTCATTTCTTTTATAAAATCTTTCTATATATCCAACGCTTACAAGTTCCTTAATACCTGTTGATATGCTGTCTTTTTCTACTTAGATGCTCTAAATATTTTAATTGTTCTATTGATTATTTAAATGGGCTAACTGATATTAGAGATATTCCACAGGATGGATAATCTAAGAGCCTTAATATATCTTTAAATAAAAAAGATGAAAAATACATAGAAAAAAACTTGCTGCGACCATTGCTGAACTTGAAACACAAGATGGATTATTATTAAGCGGTAATGTAGTTGATGATAAAGATATGCAATTTATAATTCAGGCAATAAAAGCTGGATTAGAATATGCAAAGATGCAAAATAAGCTTAAACATACACCTAAGAAATATAGAAAGGACTAAACTTCAGGGGAATCTTATGGGGAAAATAAAGGGTATTTATACGAAGGATAAGCTTATAAAAAAACAAGTAATTAAATTAATTAAAAAACATAAAACCAGAGATCCTTTAGAAATAATAAAGAATCTTGGCATTGGCATTATTTTTTATGATTTAGGTAATATTAATGGATTCTATCAAAAAGCTGGTAAAATTAAAATAATCCATATAAATAATAAACTAAAAGAAGGATTTAAAACCTATGTACTGGCTCATCAATTAGGACATGCTATATTACATCCTAATGAAAATTATCTATGTCTATCAAATAATATATTTGATAAAACAAATATTATAGAAACTGAGGCAAATATTTTTGCTTCACAGCTATTCTTTGTAATATTTTTTCTCATCAAATCCATTTAACATATCTCCTGCATTTTGACTTTTAATTATCCAACCTAAACCTGTAAACATTCCTCCTATTAGTAATGTAATTATAATTAAACCATATATATCTATATTTTTCATATAAAGTCCCCTTAAATTTATTCGTATAAGTTTACAATTGTTCATTATATCTAATCTACAAATTAGAATTTATAGAGTAGTGCAGGCTATACTTTGTAAGTACGAGAAATAGCTATATTAAATGCTTTTGATAAGCTATCTTTAAATCTCAAATTTTAAAATTTAATTCTCCTTCTTATTACTCTTTATATTAATTGTTATTCCAATTAGTAATATTAAAATACCAAATATTAAAACTGTAGGGCTTACACTAGTTACAGAAGATTTTAATATGAAATTTAATATTAAAGTAACACCAATGGCAATAATAAAAGGGCCTAATAATTTTAATTTTTTATTTGTTTTCAATTTATTTTTCATTCTAGCTCCCCCTTTTATTCAGTTTAAGATTACGAATTAGTTTTACCTTTCTTTATCTGCTTATATAGATAGATTATTACGTCATACAATATCATTCCACATACAAAAGCAAACGCCTTGCTAAAATCCATATTTAATGATTTGATTAGTTGTCCTAAAAGTAAGAAAAAGCAAAATAGAAAAATATATTTAAGTAGATAATTTGAAACAAAATTCTTCATACCTATATCACCTCCCAAAGTAAAAACCATTAGTTTGTCCAATCCTACGACTGTGTAATAAATTATAGTTAAGTTATATCCTAATTATAATATAAATCTCAAGATAATGTATATAATCTAACACCTCATATTCTCCATGATATTCTAATCTGGAGTTAGTTATTCATCTATATGCAAATATTATATTCTATACTCTTAAAATAGAAAAGACTAGTAAATAAGATTCATCCTACCTACTAGTCTTAATAGATTATAATTTACTTAAGTACTCTTCTTGCTGCATAAAAATCTGTTATAGGTGAAATTTTAACAGTTTCCCCTTCATAAGGTGCATGTATGTATTTACCCCCACCTACATAAATTCCAACATGGTCTACGCCATAGGTAAATACTAAATCTCCTGGTTGCAATTGACTATATGATACAGGAGTTCCAACGTTAATTTGCTGATAAGTTGTTCTTGGTAAATTAATACCAACTGCCTTTTTAAGTACATATTGAACCAAACCAGAACAGTCAAATCTATCTGGTCCTATTGCTCCATATAGATATTCTTTTCCTATTTGTTTCTTTGCTTCAGCAATGACTTTATCTCCTTTAGATTGTGATTGTACTACAGTACCATCATACATTGCTACTAATCTGGTATCTTGTCCATTATATTTCCCTATTGAGACTCTTCCTTTAATTCTCTCTGCTTCGTAATTATTTAAATCTTTCACTTTTGTAGCAATAAACTTATTGTTAGCGTTTACCTCAAATGTAAAGATTCCTGTTTTATTATTTCCATAATCATATAATGCTACTATTTTATCCTGGCTTCCATTATTATTACGTGTTGCAACTACTTTACCATCTATTTTAGATGAATCAAAAGATGCTGCCTCCCATGTTAGTTTTTCTGAGTACACATTATTATCATTATATAAAGTCCATATTTTAGTTATTCCCTTTCCGTAGTCATAGAACATCGCTACTTCATCACTACCATCACCATTAAAATCACCAGCAACAGTTTTATTTCTAATATTATTTGAATTATATGTTTTAGACTCCCAAGAATATCTATCTGTAAATGTTCCGTCTGCATTCATTTTTAGTTCAAACATACCGGTAACATTATTTCCATAATCATAGAAGATTAATACTTCATCACTGCCATCACCATTAAAATCTCCTGGTACCATAGCTGTAACTTTATCTCCTGTAAAGCTTTTGGAACTCCATACTGATTTATCACTAAAAGCTTGTCCATCTGAATTTAATGAAAATTGAAACATAGTTACATTTGAATTTTTATAATCATAAAGTACTAATATTTCATCACTGCCATCACCATTAAAATCACCAGCTACCACTTTATTTGTAATGCTGTCAGCATTAAAATTTCCAGTACCTGAATTCCAAGGAGTTGAAGTCTTATATCCCCCTCCTTCGTCATAGAAACGATGGATTTTAGTTGTTGAATTACCATAATCATAAAATGAAGCAATTTCATCTTCACCATTGCCATCAAAATCTCCAGATACAAATCTGTTCTTTACTTCTTCCGGAGCATAATTAACTCTAGTTTGTGTCCATAAATCTAATGTACTATTAAAATTATTAAGATCCCATGAGTTAATTTTGATTATCCCATCTCCACCTGCATTATATGCCTTAGCTTCTTCTAGCGGTGAAAAACCTAATGAAAAAATTGGTGTAAAAATCATAGCACTGAGAAAAATTCTGAATTTTTTCTTAATCATAAATAACCCCCTTTGTCCTATAATTGCATATTATCATATTAAATTAGTTTTGTGAATATTTATTGATTGGACAAGAAAAACTAGTAGGTAAAACTTCATCCCCCTATATGTATCAAAATTAATCTATTATATTTTCTTTTATATTGCTATAATTACAAATACCCACTGTATAAAATCCTTGATTTTCCTTGCCTAAGCATCATTTTATAGTTTTTTCCCCCATTGTCTTACAATTATTTTGTGAGGTACTTTATTAAAAATCACTTCAATTTAATTGTTTCTTTTTGCCAAGGGTGGTGACATTTACATTTCTAAAAATAGGATGGACCTACTAAATAACTACTTTATACTAACACAATGGCATTTCAATAATTAATGCTGGGCAGTTTGTACTTCTTATAAATCAAATTAGAGTAATGATCATCTGACTATGATTCTTTCAATAATTCACTGAATTTATCAAGCAGCTTTTCCTTTTCACTACTACCATTAGTCCTAAATCTTATTATAGGAATGTCATATTTATTTAATATTTGATCCTTCATCCTATCTCTTACTAGCTGCTCCTCATTTTCTACATGAAATTTATATCCATCAACCTCTACTACTAATACTGGCATCTTATCTAATTTATTAAATATAATAAAATCATTATGTGTCCATGGATTTAAAACAAACTTTCTTTCTTCATAAGTTAATTTACTTATATCTTTTATAGTCATTTTTAGTGGAACATGAATAGCTATATCTAAGGTATTGTATTCCTTTTCTTGCAATACTTCTTTAATTAGTCCATACATTAAATTTTCCGAAGCAAACTCTGATATTCTCTTCGATTTCTTTAAGATTTCTACTAACTTATTTGAATATGATTTATAAAGGAAATCAAAAATTGATGATGTATTACTTTCTATAATGTCTAAGTTATTATATTTAATATGCTTAATTAAGTCTCCAATATTGCTGTGATGATTTTCAAAATCTGAAGAAACTACTATTAATTTCTTAACTGCTCTTGAAACTGCTACATTTATTAAATTGGAGTTATCTATAAAATCATTTATGTCATTTGCAACAGTACTTAAAATTATTACATCTTTCTCTCTACCTTGATATTTATGAACTGTATCTACTTCAATTACATCATCCACTAAATTAGACACTTCTTTTACTTGTAATTTATATGGTGCTATAATTCCAATTGATTTGCTATCCTTAATTAAAGGTAAAACTTCATTAATAATAATATCTATTTCTCGTTGATTTATATTACCTCTTGCGTGATTTCCTACTTTGGTTTTATATAAAGCAAGTGGTTTATCTCCATCTGCTTCATTAGTTAATATAATAAGTTCATTATTATAAAACTTTTTATTGCAATAACTTATTATCATTGGATGACATCTATAGTGTTCTTTTAAAAGTGTTTTAGGAATACTATCACTTAACTTTGTAATTGATAATAATAAATTATTAGTAGAAAAACTGTAGGCATCTTTCAAATTATACTTCTTAAATATTTCATTGCTAACAATTTTATCTTGACTGTTTACTACATTAGTTAATTGTTTTAAATCACCTACAACAACTACATTCCTAGCACATGATAAAGCTAATCCACCAGTTAATAAATCTACTTGTGATGCTTCATCTATTATCACATAATCAAATAAATAATTCTCTGGAATACAATTTCTTAAAGAATGTGTAGTGCTTAATACCACAGGATATTCATCTATTACTTTATCAAAGTTTTTCCATAAATCTTCTTCTGTAAACTGTGGTCTTAATTTACTTTTGCTATATTTTAATGCTATGTAATTCTTAAATAACCTCATAGAGTTTTCACTAAATTTTTTCATTTCAACTTCAAAATGATATCTTTCAAGTTCTTTTTCTAATGCTTCAATTTCTAAGGTTATTTCATTTATTCTTATTTTATAATATAAACTATACAAATAATCAATTATTTCATCAATCTGTACTTTATAAAAATCAAAGGTTATTATCCCATACTTAAGTAAATTCCTTAGTTTGTATAATGTTGATAACCCTTTACTTTTATTTCTTATCATTTTTATATCTATGATTAAGTTCATTATCTTATCTGCTTTTAACTTGAATATGGATTTAAAGTTTAAGTTTAATATATCCTTAGATAAATACTCCCTTATAAAGTGTTGTTCTTCTATTTCCAATTCAGATAACTGTTGTTTTAAGTTAGCCAATTTATTTTGCTTATTTAACATATTGTCTAATGCATTTTGTGTTAATTTTAACTCTTGCACCAATTTTTTCTTTGACTCTACATCAAGGTTCCAATTAAGCATATTTAAATATTCAGTACTTTGTGAGTTAATAAATTGTTCTTTATTCTCTTTTTTACCTAAAGTTGCACAAAAAAAATCCAAATCATACTTTTGTAGCTTTTCATAAACATTTGCTGTTGCAGCATTGTTATTAGATACTATTGCAACAGTTTTGCCTTCTACAACTAAATTTGCAATAATATTTAAGATTGTTTGAGTCTTACCTGTACCAGGAGGACCCTCAATAATACTAATTTGATTAGCTAATGCTTTAAAAGTTGCCTCTTTTTGACTTAGATTAAACCCAAATGGAAAAATAATAGTATCTTTATTAACTGAAGATTTTAACTCTTTAGTAGGATTTAAATAATATGATAATGCGCTGTTAGAACTAATGTAAGAGATTTTTTCATATTGCTTACCTAGAAATGATTTATGTCCATCCACAATTAACCCAATGTTTTTTGAAAGTTCCTTGAAATACTCAAAGCAATTTACAGTGCTTTTATTTGTAAGACATGATTTTTCCACAATTATTTGATTTCTATGATATGTTTTATTAAAATTGTTTTTATAAATTACTTTAATATAATTATTAAATTCTAATGCTTTTAATATTCCAACTAATGGTTTATTATTTGCGTATATAGCCTTATTTTTAATATTTAATTCAGTAGGATTGCTTAACCAAGTTATGTTATCGTAATTATATCTATATGTTCTTCCACCTTTGAAAACTACGGTGTACATTTTATTTTCATATTTACAAAACTCTATATTTTCTGTACTATCCTTACCTTTTATTAGTATAAGATTCTTTTCTATGTTCAAAACTCGATCTCCTTTGTAAAACTTTATGAAGTATTTTTCGGTTCACAGTGCGCAATTCGCGGTTCACAGTTTATAACTATTATAACATATTCTTCAAAATAAATTATATATCATGTATATCTAAAATATCAAAAATCATAGCCTCTTCTTTATGGATAAATAGTTCTATTTTATACTCTGATTGCTTTGAAATTGAATATATTTTTTTTATAAGGGCAAATTAACTAGATATAATTAAATTTCTTTCATATTAATACAAAAGTTAATTTTAAAAGTTTAAAGAGGTGTATTATGATATCAGAAAATAAGTTATCAGACAAAAGATTAACTGAAGCTTATAATAATGCAAAAATTGAATACTTTGATAATAATTCTAGATATATATTTTTCAGTGACTGTCACAGAGGGAATTGTACACCATCTGATGAATTTGCAAAAAATCAAAATATCTTTTTATTCGCATTAGAATACTATTTTAACAATGGATATACTTATGTGGAACTTGGAGATGGAGATGAACTTTGGCAAAACTCTAATTTTAAAGAAATCAGACTTGCACATGATGAAGTATATACACTATTTCAGAAATTCTACGATTATAATAGATTAATTATGTTATATGGCAATCACAATATATACTTAAAGTATAGGAATTTTGTAGAAAAAAATTACTATGAATACTACGATGATTATAATCAGGAGACCATAAAATTATTTCCTAACATTAAAATACATGAAGCAGTAATATTTAAGCATAAAGATACAGGTCAGGAAATACTAGCTGTTCATGGTCATCAAGGTGACTTAATGAATGACAAATTCTGGCGTTTTACTCTGCTTTCAGTAAGATATTTTTGGAGATATCTTCACTCAATAGGATTCACAAATCCCTCAAGCCCTGTAAAAAATGCTGAAAAAATTCATAAAATTGAGCGTTTTTATAGCAATTGGATTGAAAAAAACAAAATTATGATTATCTGCGGACATACCCATAGACCACACTTTCCTAAAATTAACGAATTACCCTACTTTAATGACGGATCCTGCGTAAGAGCAAATGGAATACAAGGTATTGAAATAGCAGATGGAAAAATAATATTAGTTGAATGGAGAATTAGTTATAACCCTCCAGGTGATCTCCATATAAAAAGAAAAATATTAAGAGGCCCAGAACCAATCGAAACATTCGATTTAAGAAAAAGAACTGATGCTTAATTAATCTTCTAATGGTAAATTGGCATTTGTCATATCTTATGCTAAAGTAGGAATAATTTTAATCAAACAATATTAAAGGCAGGAAAGTATTCACTCCCTGCCTATTACCTTTTTTCATACTTAATCCATTATATAAAGCCCTTCTTTATCTTCTTCTCTACTTTGCTCCCTGACACTTGTTACCTGTTCCCTATTCCCTAAAAAACTGTGAACTAAATTAACTTTTGCTCAAACACTTTATCTAAATTAATTTTTTTAATTCTGTCTTTTATTATTTCTTTATCTGTTGTATAAAGCCCTAGCTCCTTCATCCTCTTAAAGTATTCTGCACCTGCAAAGGTATATCTATTTTTCCTTCCTTCTCTTATTCCTGCTTTTTCATTTGCATAAGATATTATATCTCCTATTGCAATTGAACCTGGCAAAATTAATAAAGGTATTCCCATTGCAAGCCTTACAGCATTATGTCCTGCTAAGCTACCAGTTGCTATAGCTTCTGTATGTCCTACAAAAAGCCCTGATTTTTCTCCAGCACAAAATAGGTTGTCTACTCCTTTTACCTTTAAATCATTGGTTCTTGGAGCTACTGATAAATATCTTATTGAATTTCCCTTACTTCCTGCATACGGGTCCACATATTTTGCATTTTCTAAGCCTTTAATTTTTCTTAGCTTCTTTAATGGATAATAAGTTGTCATAAGCTTAGCATGTCCTGTATCTAGTAAAATTATATTTTCTGCAAATTCTTTTAGAGCATATTGCTGACATACTTTAGCATTGAGTTTATCATAATTTACATCTTCCTTTGGAACTTCTAAAATTACACATCCTGTTTTATCTAATTGTTCAACTATTTCTTTTGATAAACTTTCTTTAGCTAGTTTACATGATCCTGAAAAGGCTCCTAAAGTATCTTCATCTCTTTCACCTTGTATATCAGATACTCCACATCTTTCACTTATACTTAATCTTGGACCAAAGGCTGGACATCTTAAAATACACATTGAACATCCATTTCCATATCTTAAACAATTCCCCATTGGTCCTGTTGTTCCTGTAGTTTCTATAAACACATCTCCTTCTTCATAAGTACCATCACTAAGATATATACCTTTAATCTTAGTTCCTTCTAATTTGACATCAGTTACTCTGCTTTCTATATGAATAATTACTCCCATTTTTTCTAAATACTTACTTACTTTACCTTCAATTAAATTAACATCATATAATGTTGCATGCTTATGCCCTGGAAAATCTATATCTTTATGTCTTGCTGTATTATCTACAATATCAATTAAATCTCCAGCCCCAAGCTCTATTAACTCTTCAGAAGCTGTCCATCTTCCGTTATTTCTCATTATTCCCCCAACATTTCCAAGCCCTAACAATAAATCTGTTTTTTCATATAGATGTACTTCTGCTCCTGCTTTTTTAGCTGTTATTGCAGCTGCTGCACCAGACCATCCGCCTCCAACAATAATTGTCTTTATCATATAAATCTTCTCCCTTCAAATACATTTCTTGGATCAGCTTGAACTTTACAAAAACGTTTTACCCTATGTCCTGAGAATCTAGCTGTACAACTACCACATACCCCTTCCCCACAGCACATTTTTATATTATTGCAGCAAGATAGCTTAATATCTTCCCCACCTATACTATTTAAATACTCTATCATCTTAACTGTTAATATATCTGCTCCTGCTATATGAATATATCCTACATTTTTTTCTTTTATATAAGATTTTATAATTACCTTAACTTCATCAGTTAACTCTCCCTTATCTAATACTGATTCTTCTATAATATTTAAATCATATTCTGCTAAAAATTCTTTAACATAATTATCACTATAAGGAGCTTTATCTAATATTAAATTTACATTATTATTATTTAATGATAACTTTCTTATTACTGGCATCATAGGAGCCATTCCTATTCCTCTTGCTATAACTAGCACATTTTTATTAATTTGCTTATCTAGATTTTTTAAGCCAAATACTCCATTCCAATATGGCCCTCTAATTGTTATTTCTCCACCTTCTTTTATATCTAATAATTTCTTTGTTTTAATTCCTCTTATTTCTATCATTATAGTTACTATATTTGTTTCTATATTAGACTCTAAAATAGAGATAGGTACATCAAAATAAATATTTTCATTGGTTCTTATAAAAATAAAGCTTCCTGGTTTAACTAGATCTATTGCAAGCTTATGTGGAACTTTAAATTTAATTAATAAAACATCTGATTGATATAAAACTTTCTTTTCAACTAAACAATTATATGTCTTTCTTCCTTCCTTTGCCTTAGATCCATTATTAATAAATTCATGATATATGCACACTCCATTCCAATTTAGACAATCACAAAAACAACTACCCTGTAATTGAGAACAAAGGATACATTCGTTGGACTCAGCAAGATGGCACGGGCAAAACTCTGTCCCTGAATCTATACAATCTACAGTTTCTTTCATATTTTTAATCTCCCCATTAGATTTCTTACATAATAATAGATTATTTTCTATTATTCATTTTGTTACACTATATTTTGATATAGTGTAAAATCTCCCTTAAAGATATGTATTTTTATCATTTTTAAAGTATCTAGAAATCTTATAGTTTTAAAAGCACTAAAGGAGTAGAAAAAAATTCTTCTACTCCTTACTAAATATTATATTTTCAAATTCTTCTTTACTCATATTTATATTACTTATTAATGGAAATTTATCTTTCTCATACTCTTCTTCTTTAATAGATATTTTTCCAAGAACATCTCCACTTTCTATATCACAATATCTATTAAAAACTTCTACTTCTACTACATCCTTTTCTTTATATCCATAAGTTATATCTTCTTCTTCAATAATTTTTCCAAGCCCTGCTAAATTTTCTTTTTCTAAAATTTCTTTATTGGATATATCCATAAAAGTGTTGCAGCTAGTTACATAATTAAATATTTTTTCAGTTACATTCCATCTATCTGGACAGTTTAGTACTACTATTATAATATTTCTATCATTATAATTTACAGATGAAACTAAGCATTTGCCTGCCCCTCCTGTATAACCAGTTTTTACCCCATTAGCACCTGGTATTCTATATAATATTTTATTTATGTTTTGATAATCTCTTGTAAAATTATATTTATCTTTATATATAACTTTTTCTCCTACTATTTCTCTAAATATATCAGATTCCATGCCTTTAGCTGTTAAAATTGCTAAATCATATGCTGAAGAATAATGTTTTGCACTATCTAAACCATGTGGTGATTCAAAATGAGAATCTATTATTCCTAAACTTCTTGCAAAATCATTCATTATATTAGAAAAATTATCTATAGAGCCCCCTATATCTTCTGCTATTGCTATTGCAGCATCATTTCCAGATCTAAACATAAGCCCAAATAATAGCTCTCGCATTGTTACTTCTTCTCCAGCTTTATAGCCTACTGTTGAACCCCTAATAGATGAAGCATTTTTACTGATGGTTACTTTTCTATCTAAATCTCCATAATTTATTGCTATAAGGGATGTCAATATCTTAGTAGTGCTTGCCATTGGAACTATTTCATAACCTTTTTGTCCCCATAAAACTTCCATACTTTTCCCATCTATAGCTATGGCATTTCTTGCAGATACTCTTAATGGTAACTTTTTATCAACTTTATTTCCATCTATATCAATAAAATCCTCATCAAGCATTTCTACTGTTTCATCATCCATATCTATATCATCTTCAATAAATGCTTCTGCTGTATAAACATTACATACTGTTGTCAATAATACTAATAAAATAGTAAAAATAACTTTTTTTATAATTTTCATGTTATCACCTTCTATACTAACCATCTATGAGTAGTTTGTTCTAAAAGTTATTTTTTAAACATATTTTTGTTATTTTTTTTATTTTTACTTATGGAAATTATTAGAATACTGTAGAAAAGAGTGAAGATATGCCTTTAATATTATTTTTTATATTTTTAATTTTACTTTTTGTTTTTCCTATTCCTCTAAAGGTTGAAATAAGTTTTAACAATAATGTATTTAATTTAAAATTATTTAATTCAAATATATTTTCTTCAAATAAAGGTATTGAAAATAAATTACTTAAAAAGCTTGTTTACAGAAATAAATTAGATTTCAAAAAACAAACTACAAAGAAATATAAAGATAAAAACTCTTCTAACTCCTGGCATATTAAGAAAAAAAAGATAGTAAGGAAAATTTCTATAAAAAAGCTATACAATAATATTTCTTGTAATAAATTTAAGCCCTTATTAAAAATAAAAGGGCATTTAAATTTTGGAATTGAAGATGCAGCTTATTGTGCAATACTTTATGGATTAATGAATAATATTCCTACCTTATTAAGATTAATTTTAGATAAGGTTTTTATAGTTAAAGATATAAAACTTGGTATTACTCCTAAATTCAACACCAATATTATATCTTTTGGAATAACTAGTATATTTTACTTTAATATTGCTAATATTATATATATCTTATATTTAATATCTAAATCTTTTGAAATTAAGGAGGTGGCTCCCGAATAGGGAGATAATATGTCAAATGAACATCCTGTTGAAAATTTAATGAGAAGTACCATGGAAAATCTGAGAGATATGATAGATGTAAATACAGTTATTGGTGATGCAGTGGAAACACGAGATGGTAGCTATATTATACCTATATCAAAAGTAACCTTTGGATTTGCATCTGGAGGAAGTGAATTTGGGAATCAATGTAAAACATCACCTGAAAATACTGCAAATTATCCTTTTGGTGGTGGCTCTGGTGCTGGTGTTACAGTTAAGCCTGTAGCATTTTTAGTTCTTAGAGATGATGCTGTAAGGATTCTTCCTGTTGATCAAGATAATACATATGATAGAATTGTTGACTCTGTACCTCAAATTCTTGATATGATAAAAGGTGCTTTTAACAGCGATAAGAAGAAAAATAAAGATTCTAAAGTTAATGTTGAAGATAAAACATGTAATCCTGATTTATGTGATGATACTGATTCTTCTTCAAATAGCTTGTTTTAGAAATTTATAAGATATGAAGCTCTGTCGAAAATTAAAAATTAAGGATGAAAAATTAATAAAAAAACTCCTTTAGGAGTTTTCAAAACTAAATTATTTTTAGTAATTTGGAATAAATTACATCAATAATTATCCATTTTTAATTATTAATTCTTAATTGGGCTGTCTATGCGACAGTCCTGTATCTTATAAATCTTTAATTACATCATTAATAGCGTCTATAGCAGCTTCTTCACCATCTGAATATAAATCTAATGAAGGTAATTCCTTTAATTCTTTTAATCCAAATTGTCTTAAAAATTCTTCAGTAGTTCCAAATAATATAGGTCTTCCTGGAACTTCTAATCTTCCAACTTCTTTTATTAAATCTTTTTCTAATAATCTTTGAAGAGCACTTTCAGATTTTACTCCTCTTATTTCATCTATATCTACTCTAGTGATAGGCTGTTTATATGCAATAATAGCTAAGCTTTCTAAAGAAGCTTGTGATAATGATTGTCTTTTATTCTTTCTTAGTAACTTTTGAATATAATCACTATTTTCAGCTTTAGTTACTAATTGATATTCTCCATTTATAGATATTAATTTAATTCCTCTTTTTTCATCTTCATATTCTAAAACCATTTCATTCAATAAATTAGCAACAAACTTTGGTGAGACTTCTAGAGAATTACTTAAATCTTTTACAGTTAACGGATCTCCACTTACAAAAAGCAATGCTTCAATTGCAGATTTAATCTTTGGTTTTGATGAAATCTCTTCAAACTCATATTGAGCAATTTCAAATTTACTCATTTATTTTTCTCCTCTCCATTAGGATATCATTAAAGTTTTGATCTTGATATACTTTTATCATCCTAAGTTTTATTAGTTCTAATAAAGCTAAAAATGTTACTACTACCTCTAATTTACATTCACTTTCATTTATTATATCCCTAAATTTAATAATCTTTTTTATTTCAATGTTACTTAATAACTCTTCCATCTTATCTTCAACTTTATATTTATCTATATATATTTTTCTTTGTATTATATTTTCTTTATTTTGCTTCTTAAAAAAATTATCTATTAATTTATTGTAAATATTATATAAATCTATTAATGTAATGTTTTTAAGAATATCTTCATCTTTTTTATTTTGTTTAGTTTCTTCAATTATTTCTGGCTTTTTTGTATATATATCTCCAGAATTTATGTACTTTTCTCTAAAAAATAAAGCTGCTCCTTTAATTTTTTTATATTCTATAAGCTTTTCCATAAGGTTTTTTTCAATATCTTCTTCGTTTTCTTCTACCACTTTTGTATTAGGTAAAAGCTTTTTAGATTTTATTTCTATAAGTGTAGCTGCAACAACTATAAATTCAGAAGTTATATCTAAATCCATAATCTTCATTTCATCTAAATATTTTAAGTACTGAGTTGTAATTTTATATATTTCTACATTATATATATCCATTTCATTTTTTTTTATTAAATGTAACAATAAATCAAAAGGCCCTTCGAAATTTGCTACTTTTACTTTTGGCATTTCCATAAACATCAGCTTCCTTTAATAACTCTATATTCCTTCCAGTATATAATATCAATTTTAATAGTAAAGGACAACCTTTTTTAAAGTACTGATATCAAGTAAAATGGAAAGTTATATTTTATTAAAAGAGCCTCTTTGTTTTCTCATATCAAAAAGATTATTGCTAAACCAATAATTAATAAATTTTCCTTCTTCAATTAATTGTAAAACTTCTTCTCTACTTGCCCATTTAACTGCCTTAACTTCTTCATATTGTAAGGTTAAACTTTCAATATCTATTTCCTTTTCAACAAGATAATAATCATCAAAACCAACCTCAAAATTTATTGTGAAAAATGGTCTCTCATTTGATAAATTAATTTTATATCCTATTTCTTCAAGTGTTTCCCTTTCAGCAGCTTCTATGCTATCTTCTCCAGCTAAAGCACTTCCGCCTACAGTTATATCCCACATATTAGGCCAGCCTTCTTTCCATGGTTGACGTTGTTGAATAAGCATTTCATTTTTTGAATTAAAAATACAAACATGAACCACAAGATGAAAATCACCTTTTTTTAATTTATTCCCTCTTTCTATAGTTCTACCTGTTAGAAGCCTATTTTTATCGTATATATCCCATAATTCCATGATAATTCTCCTTATAAACTATAACTTAATATTTATTTCAAGTTTTATTTCTTATGTGATAAATTATAATATACTAAACATAACCCTTACAATAATTAAGCAAAAAAAATAAAATATTGGATATAAGTATCATCTATACTTAATATCCAATATTTTTATATGTATTTGAAGGTATAACTATTTTTTACTATATTCCTTTTTTAAACATATTCTTCATATTAAACTTGAAGTTTTCGAATAATCCACCTAGTTTAATATCTCTATCAGAATATAACTCTATTTCGCCAATTTTTTCTTCTCCTAAATAAATTTCACACTTACCTACGATTTCACCTTGTTTATATTCTTTTTTAACTTCATCTATTACTATTTTCTTTTCTAATTCAGCATTTGTTCCCTTTGGCACAATTGCAACTAAGTCATCTTTTGCTTTTGCTATTAAGAATTTATCTGTTTGCTTACTTAAATAAATATTTTCTACGTCTTCATCTTTAGCAAAAATCTTCTTGCCTTCAAATTTGGAGAATCCATAATTTAATAACATTCCCGCATCTCTATTTCTTACTTTATATGTTGGTGCTCCCATAATAACAGATAACATTCTTACACCATTTCTATTTGCAGTAGCTGAAATACAATATTTGGCTTCTTCAGTATAACCTGTTTTTAGTCCATCACAACCTTCAAAGAATCTTACAAGCTTGTTATGGTTAACTAATTCTATTGGAGATTTTCTGCCTTCAGATATTGTTTCCATATATATTCCTGAATATTTTAAAATTGTTGGATGTTTTAAAAGCTCCATTGACATAATTGAAATATCTCTTGCAGTTGATAAATGACCTTCTATAGGCAATCCATTACTATTTTTAAAAGTTGTGTTAGTCATTCCTAACTCTTGAGCTCTTTTATTCATCATTCCTACGAAAGCTTCTTCTGTGCCTCCTAAATACTCAGCTAAGGCTACTGCTGCATCATTTCCAGATGCAATTGCAACTCCTTTTAAAAGTTCTTCGACAGTTCTTACTTCACCTGTATCTAGAAGCATTGTGCTTCCACCCATTTTCTTTGCATTTTCACTACATGTTACTTTATCTTGTAATGATATCTTGTTGCTATCTACAGCTTCCATGGTTAAAAGCATAGTCATTATTTTGGTAACAGAAGCTGGTGCAAATTTTTCATCGATATTTTTTTCATAAAGGATTTTTCCGCTTGTTGGTTCTATTAGTAATGCAGATCTTGCATCTACTGTTATTCCTTCATCACTAAAAACCTCCATAGTCCATTCTTCATAAGTTTCTGTTGAAGTATCATATGGTTCTACATCTGCTTTAACCGGAATTGCAGCTATAGATAATAAGCTTAAAACAATTGCAACAATTTTATTTATAGTTTTTTTGTACATTATATTGCCTCCCTTCAAGCTTATTATTACCAATAAAAATAAAAATATGATAAAAAGAACTAATTTCTTCTTATCATATTTATGTTTTTATTTATTGTACTACATCATATATTAGAGGAATGTCTTTATCTAAAGATTTAGATATAATAATATTATTTAATATATCTTTCTTTGCCTTTTCTGCTTTATATTCATCATTACTATGAATATAAGCTAGTATATCCCCCTCATTTACTTCTTCACTTCTTTTTTTATTTAAAACTATACCTACAGATAAATCTATTGTGCTTTCTTTTGTCTCTCTTCCTGCTCCAAGTTCCATTGCAATTAATCCAAAAGCTTCGGCATTTATTTTTGAAATTATACCACTTTCATTAGCTTTTACAGGGACTATATATTTTGCTTTAGGAAATTTACTAGTATCATCTACAAAACTTGCATCTCCACCTTGAGCCTTAACAAATTCTTTAAGCTTTTCTAATCCCTTACCATTATTTATATTTTCTAGCAATAATGCTTTTCCTTCTTCAAAATTACTTGCTTTATTTCCACAAACAAGCATATAACTACCTAAAGCTAGTGTTAACTCTACTAAATCTTTAGGGCCATTTCCCTTTAATAATTCTATAGCTTCTATAACTTCAAGCGAATTTCCTATTGAATATCCTAAAGGTTGATCCATATCAGAAATTACACCTATTGTTTTTCTTCCTACTGAAGTTCCTATGTCTACCATTTCTCTAGCTAAAGCCTTTGCATCTTCTGGGGTTTTCATAAATGCTCCATCTCCAACTTTTACATCTAAAACTATAGCATCTGCTCCTGATGCGATTTTTTTACTCATTATGCTTGATGCTATTAATGACATATTATCTACTGTTGCTGTAACATCCCTAAGGGCATATATTTTTTTATCTGCTGGAGCAATATTTCCTGTTTGACCAGTTAAAGCTATTCCTATTGTATTAGAGTTATTTATAAATGTTTCTTCAGAAAGTTCAACTGAAAATCCATCAAAAGCTTCTAATTTATCAATAGTTCCACCTGTATGCCCCAAACCTCTACCAGACATCTTAGCAACTGGAACTCCAAGAGATGCAACTAAAGGTGTTAAACAAATACTAGTCTTATCTCCAACACCACCAGTAGAATGTTTATCTACCTTTACTCCATTTATTGAAGATAAGTCAATTTTATCTCCTGAATTAACCATGGCCATAGTAAGGTCAGCTGTTTCTCTTTTATTCATCTTATTAAAAAATATTGACATAAGTAATGCTGAAGCCTGATAATCTGGCACTTCTCCATTTGTAAATCCCTTTACAAAAAAATCTATTTCTTCTTTAGATAATTCTAAGCCTTTTCTTTTTTTTAATATAATATCATACATTCTCATAAGGATGTAATCCTCCTATTTTAATATATTAGATAAAAAACTTTCACCATTTATATCATTTTTAATATTGAAATAATCCAAAACTGTTTTACCTATATCTGTAAAGCTGTTTCTTGTTCCAATATTGCAAGGGTTTATATTTTTTCCATAAACTAATAGAGGAATATATTCTCTTGAATGATCTGTGCTTTCTGTTGTTGGATCACATCCATGATCTGCAGTTAATATTAATATGTCTTCATCTGACATCTTGCTATATATTTCTTCTAATCTATTATCAAAATCTTCTATAGCTTTTCCATATCCCTTAGGATCATTCCTATGTCCATATAACATGTCAAAGTCCACTAAATTAGTAAATATAAGTCCTTCTTTAACTTCATCCATATATCTTAAGGTAGCATCCACTCCATCCATATTATTTTTAGTGTGAACTGCCTTTGTAACACCCTTTTTATTATATATATCTTCTATTTTGCCTACTGCTGCAACTTCTTTTCCATCTTCATATAAATATTCAAGCATTGTTTTTGAAAATGGATCTAAAGCATAATCTCTTCTATTAGATGTTCTTTTATATTCCCCATTTGATCCAATAAAAGGTCTTGCAATTACTCGCCCAACTATATTTTCTCCAACAAGCATTTCTCTTGCAATGCTACACATATTATATAATTCTTCTAAAGGAACTATATCCTCATGAGCTGCAATTTGAAACACACTATCTGCTGACGTATAAACTATTGGATATCCTGTTTTAACATGCTCATCACCAAGTCTCTCTATAATTTCTGTACCTGATGCAACACAGTTTCCTAAAATATCCTTTTTATTAACCTTATTTAAAAATTCGTTAATTATTTCTTTTGAAAAACCATTTGGGTAAGTGTTAAGTGGAGTTTCTAATATTACCCCTGCAATTTCCCAGTGTCCAGTTACTGTATCTTTACCTCTTGATTTTTCCATAAGCTTACCATAAGCTCCAATTGAACTATTAACTTTATTTAAATATTTTACCCCTTCTATATTTCCAAATCCTAATTTCTCAAGATTGTCTATTTTTAATCCCCCACAGGCTTTATAAGTATTGTCTAGAGTATGACTTCCAACATCTCCATAAAGATCTGCATCTGGCAATTCACCTACTCCTAGACTATCCATTACTACTAATATTACTCTTTTCATTTTACCTACTCCTTTCAAATATAAAGCCTAGAATTAACTATTCTCTATTATTATGCTCTAGGATGGGAGTTTTTATATACAATATTTATCTTATCGTTATTAATTATTTCATAATATGTGTCCATATAAGTTAAAACTTGATTTCCTAAAAGTTTTTGAACTGCTCTTACATTAGCTCCATTTTGTAATAAATGTACTGCAAAGGAATGTCTAAAAGTATTTAGATTAACTTCCTTTTTAATTCCAGCTCTATGAGAATACTCTTTCACTATTCTCCATACGCCTTGCCTTGTTAATTGATTTCCATTTAAATTAACAAATAAGTTTTCAACTCCTGCACATGCCACTTGATCTCTTATCTTTAAGTATTCTTTTAAAGCTTCTATTGCACTTCTTCCTATTGGAATAAGTCTCTCATAATTTTTATTATCGTGACATTTCACAAAGTTTAACTCTAAGTTAATATCATATACCTTTAATCCTATTATCTCAGAAACCTTCATGCCTGTAGCATACATAAGTTCTAATAAAGCATTGTCTCTTACTCCTTTATTACAGTCTTTATCGACGATTTTAATTATTCTGTCTACCTCATCAATAGTCAATATTTCAGGTAACTTTTTAGTTGTAGATGTATTCTTGTAATATATTTTAGGAATCTCATTTACAACTTTTTGATCCTTTAAATAATTATAAAAACTTCTAAGACTTATAACTATTCTATTTATAGATCTCTCAGATTTACCTTGGCTAAGTAAGTGTTGTATATAACCAAGTACCGATACATTATCCGTTTCATTAATACTCATATTCTTACTATTTAAATATTTAACGTATAAGTTAACGTCAGTTACATAAGCATAAACAGTGTTTTCACTTTTATGACTTTTCAATAAAGCTTCCTTATAATTATTCACAATTTCTTTCATAATTCTCCCCTATCCTAATATATTATTAATTCGACAAAAACACTCTTATTCCTTCTTTATTCTCATTGGATTAGGTTAATTTATAAACTTTAGTAATTACCATTTTTATTATCCCAGGGCTCACATAGCACTCGATTAAAACCCCTATGGCGAATAATAAAACAAAAAAACCTAATTTCATTGCTAGTCCATTTATACTAAGCTTGTTGCCTCCAACTCCATTAAAGAACTTCCCTTTTAATTTTATTGAAGATAATTCCAAAGAAATAATACTTATTCCTATGAAAAAAGGTATATAAAATATGTTTTGTGGTACTGTTGATGCTAGAGCAATCCAAATTCCTTTTCCCTCGAAAGTAGTTAATAAAAAGCTAAAAGTATATCCTAATGTAAATCCTTTTATTAAATCAATAATCAATATTATGGGTGCCCCAAAAACAGTAAAACCAAGTGCTATTATAAGTAAAATTATTATTAAATTATTTTTTATTATGCCTATAAGCAGTTCATTAGTTTTTAATTCTTCAACATTTATACTTTTAATGAATCCTGTAAAGTAATCCGCTAGGTCTTTTGCATCTACTCCATCCATATATTTTATGGTATATGAACCCAGTAATATACCTACAAAGAAAAATGTTAGTACTAGTAAATAAAATATTCTATTTTCTCTGAAGTTTGAATTTATCCGTTCTATTAAATTCATATTATTCCTCCTCCATAGTTGCTATAGAACATAATATGTTGTAAATTCCCCTATTATTCATAATTGAATATATGTAAAATATTTTTTTATAAAAAAATGGACATATATGGTGCTGTATTAACTACTTAAAGCAATACAACACTATATATGTCCACATAAAAATTAAAAGTAAAGCACTATTATTTCTATAATATTAAATTTTATAAGAAAGTAAATATACTTATAGTCTTACCATCTATAATCTCGCCTTTTTTTATCATATCCTTAACATCTTTTATATTATAAATCTTTACATTTGTAAATTCATCTTCATCTTCATTCTTTTCTCCCAAAGTTAAGTTATAAGCTTTATACAAATATATAATTTCATCACAAAATCCTGGAGCTGTTGCAATAGAACCTAAATATTCTATATCCTTTGCAATATATCCAGTTTCTTCTGTAAGTTCTCTCTTTGCGCATTCCATAGGCTTTTCATTTTTATTAAGCTTTCCTGCTGGAATTTCTAAAATTACTTTATTTAAAGGCAATCTAAACTGCTCTATCAAAATTATATTTTCACAATCTAAAAATGCTATAATTGCTGCCGCTCCTGGATGTTTTATAATATCCCTGTTAGTTTTAACCCCATTTGGCAATTCTACCTCTTTATTTATAAAATCTATAAAATTTCCTTTGTGAATTAATCTTTCGCTTAATATCTTTTCATTTAAATTCATAACCTTCTCCTTAATATAAAATATCTATAAGTTCAATTATTCTTTATTTCCAAGTAGATAACTACTTAAAACTCAAGACAAGAAATAATAAAATAAACTTATTACTTTATTTTACCATTACCAAAATTTAATATCAAAAATACTTTTTAATATAACCTTATCTAAATCTTTACTATCTTTATATGAGATAGTTTATAATCTATAAATATAAAAAGGCACATTTCTATATTTAAGAGAATATAAATAAATTAAAAATCGATTCATTTAGTTCACATTATTTCTAACTATAGTTTATACCTAATACCTGTTATCTACAAAATTAAAACAACTGTAAACTGAAAAGCAACTGTAAAATAGAAATTTTGTTTTGTAAAACTTTACAAGTTAGGAGGTAATATTGTCTAAAAAAGAAATATTAAAATATTTATCCGATGCTCTCCCTAATGTCGCAATAGGTGATTTAGAAGTAATATCAGAAAGCTTATATACTGCTCAAAGTGTTTATTCAGAAGATCAATTTAAGAATAAACTTGATGAAGTAATAAAAAATGTTAAAGCATGTATTTCTAAGTCATAATCTACAAAAGGCAACAGTTTATCATTTTTTTCTAATGATTGGTTGTTGTCTTTTATATTTATAATTTTTAATAAATTAATGAAAACCTTTATTTACTGACAAAACGTCAATAAATAAAGGTTTTTAAATAATGGCTTAAACACCAATATTAAGATACTTTATTCTTAAGTCTTAATTTATCAGCTATAATTGCAATAAATTCTGAATTAGTAGGCTTACCCTTTTCATTATGAATTGTGTATCCAAATAGCTTATTTATTGCATCAACTTGGCCTCTTCCCCAAGCTACTTCTATAGCATGTCTTATTGCTCTTTCAACTCTGGACGCAGTTGTATTATACTTTTTAGCTATTGATGGATATAATTCTTTAGTTACAGCTGATAATAATTCCATATCATTAACAACCATGGTTATTGCTTCCCTTAAATACATATATCCCTTTATATGTGCAGGAACACCTATTTCATGAATTATATTAGTAATTTCAGTTTCTAAATCTATAGGCCCTTTATTTTGACTTCTAACTTCTGTTTCAACTACTGTAGTTGGTTTTCTAACCACTTCATTAGAAGAACCATTAAACATTTCTCTTATTCTCTTAGTAAAAACATCCATATCAAAAGGCTTAACAACATAATAATCCGCACCTAATGTTATAGCTCTTTGAGTAATTTTATCTTGACCTACTGCTGATAATACTATTATTCTTGGCATTTTTTCTAAGTTCATAGAATTAAGTCTTTCCAAGACTCCTAAACCATCTAAATGTGGCATTATTATATCTAATACCACTAAATCTGGTTGCTTTTCCTCAATAAGGGCTAAGGCTTCCCTTCCATCCTTAGCAACAGCAGTAACCACTATATCTCTTTGATTTAATAAATAATCATTTAAGATACTACAAAATTCTTTGTTATCATCAGCTATTAGAACTGAAATTTTTGAATCATTCATACTTTTCTCCCCCATCTTCCCAAAATACTCCATTTATTAAGAGTACCATACTAAGTTCCTTTTTAATTTATCTTTTAAATTCATCTATAAATATTATATATAGACATTACATAAAAAAAACAATTCTTTACAGAATAAATTTAATATAATTATAGCACAATTAATTTAATTTTAATAGTTTTTTTACAATTTTTTCAAAATATTATTATAAAATTTATTTTAACTTTTAATAAACTTCACTTTTATGACAGCAAATTAATGAGAATACTTATATATCCTCATTAATTTATATTATAACACCTAAAATATTAATAACTCTTATTATTCTATTACGCCTGCATCTTTTAACATCCACTCAATATATATTCCGTACCCTACATCTGGTTTATTAATTAACACATGAGTAACAGCTCCAACTAATTTATCATTTTGAATTATTGGACTTCCACTCATTCCTTGAACTATACCACCTGTTGTTTCTAGCAATTTTTCATCAGTAACTTTAATTACCATACTTTTTGGTCCTGGTTCTTCTTGTGGTAATATTTTTATTATTTCTATATCATACATTTTAGGACCATTTTCATCTATTGTAGTTATTATTTGTGCAGGTCCTTCTACTATTTCATTTCTGAAACCTACCTTTAATGGTTTATCAAATACTGGATTAGTCAAGTCTACTTTTGCTTCACCAAATATACCAGATTCAGTGTTTTTTTGTATCTTAGCTAAACTTTCTTTTTCATTTACAAATAATCCTTTTAGTTCACCTGGAGAACCTTTTTCTCCTTTTCTAACACTTATTACTGATGAATTTAATAAATCTCCATCACTTATTGTAAATGGCTTATTTGTGTCTCCATCAGTTATTGGATGACCTAATGCACCAAATATTGAAGTGTTTTTATCATAAAAAGTGAGAGTTCCTATTCCAGCTGTTGAATCTCGAACCCAAAGACCTAATTTATACTCGTTGTTTTCTTTTTCTAAATATATTTCTTTACTTTCAACATTCCCATTTCTAAGATAATCTACGCTTATTTTGGATTTATTTAAGCCTTTTACCTTTTTAGATAAATCTTTTGAACTTTGTATTTCTTCTCCATTAATTTTTATAAGAACATCACCAAGTTCTATTCCTGAGGTTTTTGCTGGACTTTCTATTTTACCTTCAACTGATTGTATTTCGGAATGCCCAACTACTAATACACCTTTAGTAGATAACTTTATACCAACATTTATTCCTCCTGGATATACTTCTAAATCATTTATTTTTGAAACTGAAACTGATTTTACAGGAATTAATCCTAATAATTTTATTTGAAGCTTATCCTTATTTATTTTAGTATTTTTCATAAAAATATTATTTGATACTATTAAATCTGAGCTTGGAATAGCCTCATTTATATATATTTTTTCCGGAATATTACTTAAACTAAAGAAAGTAATTAAACCCAGAATCAACATTGGAGTTATTATTACAACTAAATATTTAAATTTTTTCATTCTCATATTACCTCCTCCTTTGCTTCTGTATTTAACTTTCCCTCATCTTAATTCTTATATGCTGTATTAAGTTTGTTAAAAACGTTAAAAATTTTTAGTATATAACTTTAAAAATATAAAAAAATAAAATCATGGTAAATAACCATGATTTTAGTGTGTTCATTTTTTTATAAGTTATGTATGTCACTTATAAATAACTTTTTAATATTTCTTGTTTTTTTAATTCTGCAAAAGCAACCATTTCTGATGCATTTTCTAATGTAACATCACTTACTTCATCTCCACTAGTCATTTTTGCTATTTCTTTAATTTTATCGTATTTATCTAGAGTTCTTATTTGTGTAAATGTTTTTTCATTTTCAACTTTTTTCGAAACAAAATAATGACAATCCGATAAAGCTGCTATTTGAGGTAAATGTGTTATACATAAAACTTGGTGCTTACAAGAAACCTGATACATCTTTTCTCCAACTCTCTTTGCTATAGTTCCACTTATACCTGTATCTATTTCATCAAATATAAGAGTTGGGATTTTGTCTTTATCAACAAAAACACATTTAAGTGCTAACATAATTCTTGAAAGCTCTCCACCTGAAAGTACCTTTTCTAATGGCTTTAATGGTTCGCCTGGATTTGTAGAAATTAAAAAGGAAACTTCATCAAATCCTCTTAAATTAAAATTTTTACTTTTTTCTATAGATATTTTAATTTGAGATTTTTCCATACCAATATAAGCTAATTCATATCTAACCTTTTCTTCTAGGTTAACTGCATTAGTAACTCTAATATTGTGCATTTCTTCTGATACTGATTTCATTTCTTCTTCTATAATTTCTTTTTTTAAATTTAATTCCTTTATTATTTCTTCAGAATTAATCATTTCATCATATTGTAATCTTAATTTTTCTAAATAATTTAAAATTTCTTCTACAGACTCACCATACTTTTTCTTATATAAACTAATTTCATATATTCTAGAGTTAATCTTTTCAAGTTCAAATTCATCATAATGTATTTCTGATGATAAATCCCTTACCTCTCTAGATATCTCCTCTAGGGTATATAAGGCATCTTCCATTCTTTCTCTTTTATCTTTTAATTTTTCAAAATGTTTTTCAACTATAGATAATTCATTTATAGCCTTTGATATACCTTCTATAACTGAAATACCTTCTATTTGATTATCTAAAAGAGAATAAGTTTTATTTAAAGCTAAAGATATCTTTTCTGCATTAGAAAGTAAGTTAAATTCCTCATTTAAACTTTCTTCTTCACCAATCTTTAGTTTAGCTTTTTCTATATCTTCAATTTGAAATCTTATATAATCAACAAGTTTTTCTCTGTCTTGATTGCCATTTAGGTCTCTTATCTTTTCTAGAATTGAATTATGATCTTTTCTTAAGCTCTCAAACTTTTTTAAATAAATATCTAAATCTTCTCCTATGAAATCATCTAAATAATATATGTGAAAGGCTCTGTTTAGTAAGTTTTGATTTTGATGTTGTCCATGAATATCTAATAAGCCTTCTCTTATTCTTCTTAAATAAGAAAGTACTACTGATTTTCCATTAACCTTTATTATACTTTTTCCCGATAAAGTAGTTTCTCTTGATATTATAATCATACCTTCATCTTCAATATCTAATTCTTTTAAAATTTCAATAACCTCGTCATTTTCAATTGAAAAAACAGCTTCTACAAAAGTTTTTTCTTCTCCGTATCTTATTAAATCTTTTGAAAACTTTCCACCTAATACATAATCTATAGTATCAATTAATATAGATTTACCTGCACCTGTTTCTCCTGATAATATATTGAAACCTTCTCCAAATTCTACGCATAATTCTTGAATTAATGCAAAGTTTTTTATATTTAATTGTAACAGCATATTAATCACCTTTAATTTTATAAAATCATTTTTCTAACTTTGTCTACTAACTCTTCTGCTTTATCTAAACTTCTAACTAATATAAAAATTGTATTATCTCCAGCAATGGTTCCAGCAACCTCTGTATCAAATAATGTATCTATTGCTTCTGCAACTGCCATAGCTGATCCTGTCAAAGTTTTTACTACGACAAACTTATCTACATTTTCTACTGATATAGCTGCATTTGATAATATACTAGATAATTTGTCGTTTATATCCTTTGATTCCTTTGATGATGCAACGTATCTATAGTTGCCTGAAGCTCCTTGCATCTTAATTAGCTTTAATATTTTTATATCTCTTGATACAGTTGCCTGAGTTACATCAAAACCTGCCATTTTAAGTTCTTCTGCTAGTTCTTCTTGAGTTTCTATATCTTTCTCATTAATTATTTCTAAAATTTTATTATGTCTTTTCAATTTCAAATTAATCACCTTCACATTCTTCCCAGTTATTTAGAATTTTTGACCGTAGTACCTTAAAATAATCATAATCATCAAATAAAACTATATTAGCATATTCTTTTGCTTTTCTTATCTTTATTATGGTTTTACTAGTAGTTTTTATTGCTTTTTGCCCATCAAATGTTATATATAGCTCTTCATCCCCATTTTCTGCCCTAACTTCAACCTCACTGCTACTATTTAAAATTATAGTTTGCATCCCCTTAGGATGAGGACATATTGGAGTTAATGCAATAACATCAACATCCGGATAAATAAAAGGGCCTCCAGCTGAAAATGAATAGGCAGTTGAACCTGTTGGAGTTGAAATAATTAGTCCATCACCTTTGAAGCTATAATATTTTTTCCCATCTATAAAAATTTGAAATCTTACCATTCTTGACAGGGTTCCTCTAGCTACAACTATATCATTTAATGCTAAGGATTCGCTTTTTATATTTTCTAGTGGTAATTCACAAGTTAAAAGCATTCTTTTTTGAGATATATAGCTCCCTTCATTTAATTTTGTAAAGGCTTTATCAATTTCGGAAACTTCTATGCTTGATATAAAACCTAAGTTTCCAATATTAATTCCTAAGATTGGTACATCTAGTTTGCCGTTTATTCCTCTAGCAACACTTAAGATAGTTCCATCTCCCCCCAAAACTATTATAAGGTCGAGCAGTTCTTTAAACTTATAATTTATTATATCATAACTATTTAACATAATTATCTCTATATTATTAAAATGTTTATAAAGCTTTTCTCTAACCTTTATAGCCACTTTATTGTCTTTATCTTTAGATGGGTTTATTGCAATGGCAACTCTCTTCATCCAAAAGCACCCCTTATTTTTATTTTACAAGTCAAACATATCCATTTAAGACTTCAAAATATTTTGAAGCCTTAAATATACTAATTCTATAATAATTTTTACAATATATTATGAGATTCATTTACTATTCTATCTATATCATCTAATGTAAATTTTGATTCTCTTTTTGCATCTTTAGTAAAATAAACTAAGTATTCAATATTTCCTTCTGGTCCCTTTATCGGAGAATAGCTTACAGCTAAAATATTTAAGTTTTGGCTAATTAAGAATTCTGTTATATTCATTACTACTTCTTTATGAACACTTATTTCTCTTACTACGCCTTTTTTCCCTACTTTTTCTTTTCCTGCTTCAAATTGTGGCTTTATTAATGCTACAACTTCTCCATTATCATTTAACAAACTTAAAGTAGCTGGCATTATTTTTTTTAATGAAATAAAAGATACATCTATTGAAGCAAAATCTGTTGTTTCCCCCAATTCTTCTGGGGTAACATATCTTATATTTGTTCTTTCCATACAGACTACTCTTGGATCGGTTCTAAGCTTCCAAGCAAATTGTCCATAACCAACATCAATAGAAAATACTTTTTTTGCATTATTTTGAAGCATACAATCAGTAAATCCCCCTGTAGATGCTCCAATATCCATACAAACTTTATTTTCTAAGTTCACCCCAAACTCTTTTATAGCTTTTTCGAGTTTTAAACCACCTCTGCTGACATATGGTATTTCTTGTCCCTTAAAAATTATATCTGCATCAATATTGACCTTTTCTCCTGCTTTATCAACTCTTCTTCCATCAACAAAAATCTTTCCTGCCATTATATTTGTTTTTGCACGTTCTCTTGATGTAAATATACCCTTTTCAACTAATAGTATATCTAATCTTTCTTTTTTCCCAGACATCTTTATCTCCTTTATTTGTTAAGTTCTATAATAGATTCTGCTATTCCTTCTGGATCTAATTTATTTTCTTTATAAAGTAAGTTTACATCACCTTGTGGTATAAATTTATCATTAAATCCTAATGACTTGAATTTATTTTTAAATCCTAGTTCATTTAATTTCATTAACACATAACTGCCAAATCCACCGTTTGTTATATTGTCTTCAATTGTAGCTATGTTATATCCATCATTTACAAGTTCTTGTATCATATTAGTGTCTAATGGTTTTACAAATGTCGCATTTATTATAGTTGGATTAATTCCCCTAGATTCCAATATGTCTTTTGCTAATAAAGCGTGTTGAAGCATTTTTCCTACTGCTATTATAGCTATCTTCTCCCCAGATATTAATTTTTCCCATTTACCATATTCTATTTTAGTTAACGGTAATATTTCTTTACAGCAATCAGCTCCTCTTGGAAATCTTAAGGCAACTGGTCCATCTTGAGAAAGTGCCCATTTTAACATAACTTTTATTTCATCTAAATGCTTTGGTGCTAATACCGTCATGTTAGGTATTTGTGATAAATAAGATAAATCAAAAATACCTTGGTGTGTTTCTCCATCTTCTCCAACTAACCCAGCTCTATCTATTGCAAATACAACAGGCATATTTTGAATACATACATCATGAATCAATTGATCAAATGCTCTTTGCAAAAATGTAGAATATACTGCAAATACAGGTCTTAAGTTTGCACTTGCTAATCCTGCTGCAAGAGTTGTTGCATGAGCTTCTGCAATTCCAACATCGAAGAATCTTTTAGGAAACTCTTTTGCATAATCTTTAAGTCCTGTTCCATCAGGCATTGCCGCTGTAATAGCAACGATATCTTCATTACTTCTTGCCAGTTCTATCATAGCATCTCCAAATGCTTTTGAATAAGTTTTTGAACTTGGAATATAAGCTTCTCCACTTTCTAAATCAAATGGGCTTACTCCATGAAATTTATTTGGATTTTTTTCTGCAAGATCATATCCTTTTCCTTTACTTGTGACTACATGTATTATAACAGGCTCATCAATTTTCTTTGCCTTCTCTAATACTTCTGTCATGGTTTGTATGTCATGTCCATTTATAGGACCTATATATTTCAATCCCATATCTTCGAAAAGCATTGATGGTACTACAAATTGCTTTATGCTGTCTTTAAATCTAGATATATAACTTGCGACCTTTGTGCCTGCTTTTGAAGATTTTAAAGTTTCATTTATATTTGATTTCAATTTATTGTATTTTGGTGCCATTCTTAAATTATTTAAATGAGTTGATAATCCACCTACATTTTGAGAAATAGACATTTGATTATCATTTAAAATTACAATCATCTTTGTTTTATTAAAACCTACATCATTTAATGCTTCTAAAGCCATACCACCAGTTAATGCTCCATCGCCTATAACTGCAATTATTTCTCTATCTTCTTTTTTTATATCTCTTGCTCTTGCCATTCCTAAAGCAGCAGATATGGAGGTGCTGCTATGTCCTGTATCAAAGCAGTCATATTTACTTTCGCACCTTTTTGGGAACCCACTTAACCCATTATATTTTCTTAATTCATTAAATTTATCTTTTCTTCCTGTTAATATCTTGTGTATATAGCTTTGATGTCCAACATCCCAAACTATCTTATCTTTTTCCAAATTAAAACTTTTAAATAAACTTATAGTTAATTCTACAACTCCTAAATTAGAGGCCAAATGTCCTCCAGTCTTAGAAACACTATCTATTAAGAATTCTCTAATTTCTCCTGCTAAAACTTCTAGTTCAACATTTGATAGTTCTTTGACCTTTTCTGGAGAAGTAATTTTATCTAATATTCTTCCCATAATTAAACCTTTCTTTCTGTTAAAATTCCCTATTTAATAAATCTAAAGTTAAATTTTCTAAATCAATAGACTCTACCGAAAGGCCCTTCAACAATTCAAGACATTCATTTGTTAAATTTTCACATTCTTTTTTACAATCTTCTAGTCCATATAATGTTATAAAGTTAGATTTATGATTATTCTCGTCACTTTTGATATTTTTGCCAAGTTTTGAAACATCTCCTATTATATCCAATATATCATCTTTTATTTGAAATGCTAAACCAAGCTTATTTCCAAATTTATTTAAAATTTCTATATCTTTAGTTGGAGCTCCTGCAAGAATAGCTGCTGCTACAATAGATACTCTTATTAATTCTCCAGTTTTTTTGTTATGCATATAAAGAAGTTCTTTTTTAGATATGGACTTTCCTTCATTTATAACATCTACTATTTGACCACCGATCATTCCCTCTGGACCTGCTGCTTCTGCTATTTCCCTTGCTGCTTTTAAAGCTTTTTCTCCGTGTTCAATGGAAAATTTAATCATTAAACTCATTGCCTCATTTAGTAACATATCACCTGCAAGTACAGCAATATTTTCTCCAAACTTTTTATGATTGGTTGGCATTCCTCTTCTTAAATCATCATTATCCATACATGGCAAGTCATCATGAATAAGTGAATATGTGTGAATCATTTCTATTGCTGAGGCCATTTCTATTGTATCTTTGTAATTATCTTTATATAGATTATAAGTTAATAAAAATAATATAGGTCTTATTCTTTTTCCTCCTATATTTAAGCTATAACTTGCTGAATCATATATGATTTTATTATAACTTCCTTTATCTTTAAAATATACTGTTAAATAATCATTTATAATCTCTCTATAATTATCTATAATATTACTCATTCTTTAGCTCCACTTCCATATTTTCTTTTATAGTTATTAGCTTTCCTTCTAAAGAATTTATTGTTTTATATAATTTATTAATAAGTTTAACTCCAGCTTCATATTCTTTCATTAAGTCCTCAAGTGGCAATTCGCTATTTTCCATATTACTTAAAATAACTTGAAGATTTTTTATCATATCTTCATAAGATTCTTTTTTCGCCAAAAATTCTCAACTCCTTATTCAATAGAAATAATTTTCCCCTTAACATTTCCATCTTTGAATATTATATTAATTTCTTCAAAGTTTTTTAATGCTTTTTTAGATGAAATTATATTTTTATCATTATCCTCTATAATTGTATATCCCTTTTTTAAAACATTTATAGGATTATGCGCTTCTAAAATATCATTTAAAGATTTTAGTTTTAGTTTTTCTTTTTCTATTCTATTGTTAATTATTTTTTTCATTTTATCTTGTATATTATCTATTTCTAAATAAGAATTAGATAATGTAACCTCTGGATTATTTAATTGTAATATTTTTTTATAATTAAATAATCTTTCTTTTTCATAATTAAATTTATTAAAGGCTATTTCCTTTATTCTTTTATTATAGTTTTCTATTTCTTTTATTATATCACTTTCTAATGGTACAGCAATTTCTGCAGCTTGAGATGGAGTTGATGCTCTATAATCGCTTACAAAGTCTGAAATTGTAAAATCAACTTCATGTCCAACAGCAGATATTATTGGAATCTTAGAATTAAATATTTCCTTAGCTAATTCTTCTTCGTTAAAATTCCATAATTCTTCTATTGATCCTCCACCTCTACCAATAATTATAACATCAACATTCTTATTTGTATTAAAAAATTTTATTCCATCTATTATTGTTTTATATGCCTTTTCTCCTTGAACCAAAGCTGGATATAATACAATATCAACAAAGCTGCTTCTTCTTCTTGAAACATTAATTATATCTCTTATTACAGCTCCAGTTTCTGATGTAACTACACCTATTCTTCTTGGCATTTTAGGTATAGCTTTCTTATGAATTTCATCAAAATAGCCTTCTTTTTGCAGCTGTTTTTTTAATTTTTCAAACTTTATATGAAGTTCACCAATACCCTCTTTTTGTAATTTTTCTATATATAATTGCAAAGAACCTGTTTCTGAATAGATAGAACATCTTGCATTAGCTATAACTTCCATTCCCTCTTGCAATTTAAAATCTAAACTTATACTATTGCTCTTAAACATTACACAATTAATTTTACTTGTTGAATCTTTTAAAGAAAAATATATATGTCCACTACTATGATACTTTAAGTTAGATATTTCTCCTCTTACTAAAAGATTATTTAATATAAAATCATTGTCTAATGTTTTTTTTATGTAGCTATTAAGTTCACTAACTGTTAATGTTTTAATTTTCATTATTTTCTAATGCCTCACATGTGTTTTTAATAAGCAATGTTGTTGTTAAAGCTCCAACACCACCTGGAACTGGCGTTATCATTTTGACTATATCAGAAATTTTATCAAAATCAGCATCTCCTGTAATTTTACCATTTACAGCTGAAGTTCCTACATCTATTATTATTGAATTACTATTTACGTATTCTCCATTTAAAAATTTAGGTTTTCCTATTGCAACAACTATTATATCCGCTGATTTACAAATTTCTTTTAAGTTTCTTGTTTTTGAGTGGCAAATGGTCACAGTAGAATTTTTATTTAATAATAATTGTGATACAGGTTTTCCTACAATATTGCTTCTTCCTATAACTACAACATTTTTTCCTTCTAACTCTATATTAGATCTTTCTAAAATATTTATAATAGAATTAGGTGTACAAGGTATAAATGTCTTTTCACCACAGTATAATTTTCCTTGATTAATATATGTTAAACAATCTATATCTTTTTTTGGGGAAATTATATTAATTATTTTCTTTTCATTAAATGATTTTGGAAGAGGTAATTGTAATATTATTCCGTCCACATCTTTATTATCATTTAGTAATTCTATTTCTTTAATCAAATCCTCTTCTGATATCTCTTCATTTAGTAACAATTTTTCAAAACTACATCCTAAGGAAAGCGCAACCTTTTCTTGATTATTTATATAATATATAGACCCTCCATCATTACCTACTAAAATAGATACTATCTTAGGAGCTCTAAATCCTTTTTCTTTTCTTTTTAATATGTATTCCTTTATTTCTTCTTTTATATCCTTTGCTATTTCTTTACCATTTATAATTTTCCCCATAAAAAATTCCCCCATTATTTTTTATAACTCTTTAAAAGCTCTATCTAAAACTCCATTTATAAATGAAACACTTTTCTCATCTGAATATTTTTTTGTTATCTCAATTGCTTCATTTATAGCAACCTTTTCTGGAACATCTTCTAAATACATCATTTCTGCAATAGCTAATCGAAGTATTGATATATTAACCTTTGATATTCTATCTAACTTCCAGTTAATTAATGAGCCTTCAATTTTTTTGTCTATTTCATTTATATTTTCTTCAACCTTAGCCAAGATTTCTTTTATGTACTCTAAATCTATAGTCTTTAAATTCATTTCATAATCTTCTATAAATGTTTCAATGGTTTCCTCTAATGTATTCTTGCTTAAAGTCATTCCAAAAAGCAATTCCATTGCTATTTCTCTAGATTTCTTTCTATTCATTTTATCCTCCTTAGTATCTGCATACTATTATTATTAACTTTCTATAACTTTCTAATCATAAATATACTACAACAAATTTATTTAAAGCACAAGGAAAACACCCTCTGAAAAATCAGAGGGTGAAATTAATTTTCCTTACTTTCTTCTTTTTCAGTTTTTGGTATATAAATGCTTTGAACATTTATGTTTACTGAATCAACGTTTAATCCAGTCATTGTTTCTACTGTTCTTTTAACATTTTCTTGAACAGCATTTACTACTTCAGGTATTTTTATGCCATACTCTACCGCTAAATTTAGGTCTATTACAGCACTATTTTCATTTAATGTTACTTTAACATTTTTTCCTATATTCTTCTTACCTTTTAATAATTGTGATATGTTGTTACCGCCTAATTGTTGTAAGTCTTCTACGCCTTTAATTTCTTCTGCTGCAATTCCAGCTATTACACTAACAACTTCATCAGAAATTTTTACTATTCCTAAATTATCATCATAATTTTTATTTTCCATATATTTACCTCCTAAAGGTTTTGATGACAAAACTCTTTTTTTCTTATGTTCATTATATCAAACCAATAATTATATTACAACGAATTATTTCTTTGACTCTATTATAACATCACTTATTCCTGAAACATTTTCTGCTATTTCTTGAATTGCTGAACTGTCAGCATCTGTTATTTCTTCAGCTTTAACAACTACTCTAACCTTATTTCCTTCTATAGAGCATAGTACATCTTCAAAACCTTGGTTTTTAACATTTACTTCTATTCTTCCTTCTTGATCTATAAGCATAGTTTTTTCTATATATTCGTTATTAGCGATATCTTTTTGCTCTTGTGATACATTTTCATCGTCTTTCATTGATGTTAATTGTTGAAGTGTTGCTGCATCTTTTTGTTCTTTTTCGCTTCTTAAACTATAAAAATAATCTTGTGTTCCTAATGTTTCCTTATCATCTTTCTTTTCATTATCCTTATTTTCCTCTGTTCCTTGTGATATTACTTGGCTAAAGTCTGTTGGATCATTTAGTCCTGTCTTGTTTAGTCTTGCTGCTATAACTCCTACACATACTATAAGAGCCATTAGCGTGAAAATAATTCCAAATTGTTTTCTTGTCATTTTTGGTTCCCCCCATCTATTTTTCATTTTAATTATATGCTAATTTTTCATAGGATATACATTAACCTTATCTATTGAAATACCATATAATCCAGATACAGCTACTTGTATATCGTATTTAACCTTTGCACTACTTGCACCCTCTGCTACTACCATAACTCCACTTATCTCTGGTTTATTTATTTGCAGAATATATGGTTCATTCTTTCCATTATCTACGGACATAACAACTTTAGTTCCATCAGTTTGATTAGTATTTTTTCTCTTTCCACCTTGATTATCAGTTTCTTCTGTCGTTGCCTCTTGGGTTGTTTCTTCTGTCGCAGGGATCTTTACTTCTCCACTTTTAAAATGAATTTTAACATCAACTTCTCCTACGTTTTCAATTTTACTTAAAAGATCTTTTAATTCTTTTTTTTCCTGTGCTTCAAAATTATTCATAGTTTCTTCAACTTGCTGTTGTAAATCTGATGAGTTTTTTGTAATACTAGTACCATTTGTTGGTTTGTCTTCTTTTTTTCTTGCATTAGTTAAAAAACTAATAGCTAATAAAACAAAAGCTAAAACTAATGCAATACATACTGCGTTTAAAAACTTTTTATCATTTATAATAGTAGATAGCTCTTTTTTCCAATCACCTTTCCCCATTTTCTCACTCCTATCAATTTACTTTATAAACTTTTATCTTGTCTTTTGAAACATTTAGTACTTCTGATAAGTAACTCACTATTTCATCTTCTTTTTCTACTTTATCTTCTTGGGAGTACACGCTTTGGCTATCTTCTTTTGTATTTATAATTATCTTTTGTATTTTTGATACATCTTTATTTTTAACTCCAACTTTAACTGTATTAATGGAGTATTTAATGTTATCCATATCAACTTCACAATCTATTTCACTTGAAAATTCATTATTATCAAATTTTTCTTTTAAAATTCTATTACAATTTTCTTCTAAATTTTTCTTAAATGTATTTTGGCTATTATTGTTATATTCCTTATTAACTTCAATACTTTGATTTTCGCTTAGATCTATATACTTTTGTATCTGTATTGAAATGTTTTCTTCACCCTTTGTAAAGACAGAAATTATAGGAGATAACATAATTGCTATAAATATTAACCCTAAAACAAATTTTAAGTACTTTTTCATGTTATTATCTGGCGCTATTAATTCTACTGCAGTCATCAATATAAGCATTGTAACTAGGGTTATAACAAATTCCTTTAATTCCTCCATTGTTCTCTTTACCCTCCTATAACAAATTTCCCTGCCGATGCCATGATTGCAAGTAGTACAAAGAACATTAAACTTACAGACAATACGCATGATAGTATTAGTATTAATGAGTCCCCAGCTGCTGCTATTGAATTTGTAATTCTTTTATCACTTATTGGTTCTATTATGGCTGCAGTTATTTTATACACAAATGAAATCAAGATTATTTTAATTATTGGATACAACATCATAAGTATTATTATGATTAACCCAACAGAGCTTATAGCATTTTTTATTATTAATGAATATCCTGCAACTGATGCTATTGCATCTGAAAAAGCTTTTCCAACTATTGGAATAAAATTATCTATTGCAAACTTTGCTGTTTTTAGCGTAACTGCATCTATTGTTGATGAAGTTATTCCCCTTACTGTTAATAATCCTATAAATATCGTTAATATTATTCCTTGAAACCATATTGTTATTTGCTTAGTAAGTTTACACAAATTACTTATTTTATTTTCAGTTGAAATATTATTTGCAAACTCTAATACAAAGGTTACAAGTATTAAAGGTATAATTACAGTTGTATAAATTCTTGGAATAATAAGTGTAGCTCCAATAACTATAGGATCCATAGTTGCGGCTTGTGTAAATCCACCTATTGTACCAATCATCATAACCAATACGGGTAAAATAGCCGACATAAAATCAGATAAATCTTTTATTACACCAACAGCTATATTTATAGAAACTATAAAGCTTTTTGATAAAATCACTATTAACAATGCATAGCATGCAAAAAATGCTATGTTTGATATCCCTTCACTTGAAAAAGCAGCTTGTAAATTTTTAAGTAGTGCACATATTATTGCAATTACTATTATGCTTACTGATAATGCTAAAACTGTTTTTACTTCTTTAAATAGAAAGCTTACAACTGCATTACTAATGGTTTTAAAGGATAAATTTCCTTCTCCATTTTTAATATAGCCTTTTATATATTCAACTGGATCCAAATCATTCATTATTTCAATATCAGACTTCATATTATTTATATAGTTATATAGTGAATTTAACTTACCATCTATTTCTTCATTTTCTAATTTAAATTCCTCTATATTTTTTTCAGTATTAATCTCTATGTTGTTTGTATTATCTTCATTAGCTAAAACACTTTTACCTGGAAGAATTATAAAAGTTATGATAATTATACTTATTACTAATATAACTCTATTTGTAAACATACTTTTTATCATAAAAACACCTACAATATTTGTAAAATTGATTGAAGTACAGCCATAAGTATTGGTATTGCTAATGTTAATATTAATATTTTTGCGGAAAAGTCAACCTTACTTGCTATACTAGAAGCACCTGCATCTTTACATATTTCACTACAAAAAGTAGCTAAATACGCTATGGCTAATATTTTTAAAACAACCCCTATATATACCATATCAATATTAGCTTTATTAGCTATATCTTTTATAAAGTAAATTACATCATTAAGTTGTGTAATGATGAATAAGAAAATTATTACACCTGCCGATAATGATATTAGTATTGATATATCACTTCTTCTATCTTTAAAAACTAGAAATATAAATAATGCTGCAAAAGCAAAGGCAACAATCTTAATAATCTCCATAATAACACCTATAGCATAAACATGGTTCTTATTGTATTAAATAGATTACTTATTAGTCCTATTACAGTAATTAATATAATTACTATTCCTGCAATATTGGTTATTACAGCAATATCATCCTTACCGCTTGCCTTTAAAACCTTATCAATAACTATAATTAGTACCCCCATAGCCCCTATTTTAAATATAATACTTACATCTAGCATTTATTACCCTCCTATTAAATTAAAAAAATTGATATCATCGCACCTATACATATTCCTAGTACTCTATACATTTTTATATTCTTTTTTGCCAATTCTTCAGCAGATTTACAATTTAATTTCATATTTTCTATTGTCAAATTAAATAGTTTATCTTGTCCATATACTCCAGATTCTCCAAGAGATCTTAAAAAATCTTTAACTATCCTCTTATCTTCATCCTGCAAATAGAATTCTGATTTGTTTTTCTTATATTCTTTTTCAAAAGCCTCATATACGCTTGTACTTTCACTTTTTAAAAGTTTGTCTGAAACATTAGATAAAACATAATTAACAGGTGATTCTACCTTTAATGAAATATATTTTAAAGCCTCTGGCAGAGGTGTATTAGTATACATTACTTCATTATTTAAAAATAATACTGATTTCAGTATTGAGTTAAGTTGCCTACTTCTCTTTTTAAAGCTTTCACCATAATAAAATCCTATATAAGTACAAGATAGAAAAATAATAATAACTGCTGTTATCTTAAGCACTTAAACTCCCCCTCCGTTCCTATTGAATATATTTGTTCTATTGTTCCTGCACCCTTTCTATTACTTAATACAACTATTCTATCTAAAATAGAGTTTTCTAATAAATCCTTAAATACTTTTCTCTTATAAACATCCTCTATACTATAACCATGTATTGTTACTATAATATTTACTCCTGAATTAAAAGCCATATGCAATGCTTCAACGTCTCCATCAGTACCAATTTCATCACAAATAAGTATATCTGGAGATAAGCTTCTAATGGCCATAATCATTCCTTCTTTTTTCAAACAATTATCTAAAATATCACTTCTTATCCCAACATCCAATTGAGCCACACCATTAAAGCAAGCTGCTATTTCACTTCTTTCATCTATGATAGATACCTTTTTCCCCTTTAAATCTATAAGTGGCATTCCTGACGAAATATTTCTTGCTATGTCTCTTAGAATTGTTGTTTTACCACATTTAGGAGGAGATACTATTAAAGTGTTAAACACTCTATCTTCTTTAGTTATGTATTTCATAATTTCATTAGAACATCCAATTACTTCTCTACATATTCTTATGTTTAAAGAGGAGATATTTCTTATAGTTCTAACTTCTCCATTTACTAAAACACATTCTCCTGCTATACCAATTCTATGTCCACCCCTTATGGTTATATAACCTTGTTTTATCTCTTCTTCATATGCATATAATGAATAATTAGATACCTTTACCAATATCTGCTTTATGTCCTCAATTGTAGTAACATATTTTAATATTATTTCTTTATGTGCTGTATTAATTATTATGGATTTATTAACTTTTATTCTTATTTCTTGAACAGGTTCCTTTAAAAGTATTTCTTTAACTTCATTGCTTATTTTTAAAGGTAGTACCTTTAAAATTTCTTCCTCATACCTCACTTTATCACTTCCTTTTGTAGTGTTATATTTAAACTTATTTCTTTCTATCAAATAATATTCATACTTATAATTAAATATGTAAAATATTTTTATTTAACCTAAAAAAATTTAAGCTAAAATAAAATACCTGCCAATTAAAAAATTGGCAGGTATTAAAGTTATTTATTAAATTACATTGCTTCTTTATTACAAAAAGGACATGGTATTACTTTATTATTATTTATAGATTCCTTTTCAACAAAAATAGGTTTATTACAATTTTTACAATTTACTTCTATGTATTCATCTTCCATTTCTATAAGATCTTCTATAGAAACTTCCTCAAATAACTCATCTTGTAACCCAGTAATATCCTCATCCATATATTGAACACTTTCTTCTAAATAATCCTGTCTCTCCCTCATATTATCAATTTCATTTGACATATCATCTAAAACCGACAAAATATTGCTGAAGATATTACTATATTTATCATCATTAATACTATGAATGTTCATTCTTATTTTTTCTATTTTATTTTTTATATTACTCATATCTTCACTTCCTTTTAAACAGAAATACTATCTATTCAAATTATACCCTAAAATTGGATAATATCCATAAAAAATTTTATTCTTTTATTTATATTCTAAATTAAGGGGATGTCGCAGACATCCCCTTATCACTATACTATACTCTTTCCATGTATTCACCAGTTCTAGTGTCTACTCTTATTACATCTCCTTCATTAACAAACATAGGTACATTAACAACTGCACCTGTCTCTAATGTAGCAGGCTTTAATGCATTTGTTGCTGTATTACCTTTTATTCCTGGATCTGCTTGAGTTATTAATAATTCAACAAAGTTTGGAGCTTCTACTGAGAAAGCTTCTCCTTTATAGAACTTAATTATAGCAAACATATTTTCCTTTATGAACTTTATAGCATCTTCTACCTTTTCGTAGTTTAGTGGAATTTGTTCAAAAGTTTCTTGATCCATGAAGTAGTATAATTCTCCATCTGAATAAAGATATTGCATTTCTTTTCTTTCAATTACTGCTTCTTGTAATTTAGCTGTTGGGTTAAATGTAGTATCAGTAACTCCCCCAGAAATAACATTTCTTAATTTTGTTCTTACAAAAGCTGCACCTTTACCTGGTTTAACATGTAAGAAGTCTATTACTGTATAAACTTGTCCTTCATACTCGAAAGTAGCACCTTTTCTTAAATCTCCTGCTGATATCATTAAATATACCTCCAAAAACTTTATTCCATATTTAGCATAACCTTTTGTTATCTAATTCGTCATAACTTCAACAATGTTTATGACATAACAAAAATATTTTATCAAAATTCATAAATAAATGCAATTACTTATATGAACTAAAAAGAAATATTGTCATTATTTACTTATTAATTCCAACTCTAACAAAATATTTTCTTTATCATAACTTAAATTATACTCATTAACATAGTATCCATTTATTTTTTCTAAATCATTCATTACTAGATCCTTACTGCCCTTTAAAACACATTTAATTACCCAATTTGTTTCATTAATTTTATTATAACTCAATATTGTTAAATTATTTATATTTTTAAATTCATTTTCTATGTCCTTTATATATTTAGCATTTTTTACTTCTGTTATACATTCAATAGAGTTATTAACTTCTTCTTTATTATTAATAGCTGCTAATAAAAGTTGAAGGATTGTTATAAAAATAACTAATAAGTATATTATTTTTACTTTCTTCATAAGCTCACCTCTAATATAAATGAGTTATTTTCCTCTTTTATTATTGATTTAATCTTAAACTCCTCTTCTGCTTCTATTTTGAATACTTCTTCTTCTCCTTTTATCTTTATAATTCCACTACTATTTTGAATCTTCATATTTATTATGTTTGAATTAATAGAATTTACCCAATACTTTAAGTTTTCCCTTTTTATATCTTTTTCTAAATTTGAGTCTTTTTCTACTTTAAGTTTTTCTTCATTGATTTCTTTCTTATTAATTATAACTTTGTTAAAGGTTGTGGGAAAAAACATTATATTAAGTACTATCAATAACGTTATAAGTTTATTATTTTTCTTTTCTGAATTATCATTTAATCTTTCAATAAAATCCTTCGGTATAAAATTTTTATTTTTTAAATATTTCTTCATAGAATTTTTCTCCTATATCAATAATATAATCATAAGTATCTATAGTAATATCTTTTATATTTTTATCAATTATTAGCATTTTGTTATCATCTTTATAATTCTTTAAAAACAAATCTATATCTGAAATATTTTTAGTAACAATTGAATTTTCTATTGCACCCGCTTCCATATTTATTAAATGAAATAAATCATTTATTTTGCACATTATTATAGAAAATTTACTTTTTTTTATATTTTTTAAGATATATTTTTGTATTAAAAATTGAATAGGATTTATTTCAAGATAACTACAATCTTCACATAATTTCATTATATTATCATATCTAATAGAATATATGTATATATATTTAGATTCTTTTATAAATTCATAGTGAAATAATAAATTGGTTTTATCCGAGAAATCTTCTATTATTTTTTTCTCTATAAATTTCTCTATATTTATTCTTTTATTATATATCCTATATTTTTTTATAAATATAGCTTGAGATAAGATAATAATTCTTCTCTTTTTGCTTAACTCTTCTACTAATAGTTTTACATTAAACTTATCATATTCTTTATTTTTATATAAATATTTATTTTCATATACTCCTATTGAACTTATCATTTTAACTCCTAATTAATTATATATTTTGTTTTATAATATGCTGGCATAAATATATTTTTATCTTCAACCTTTTTTTCTATAAGTTCAATATACATAGTAGAGTTGCTTTTCTTTCTTTTTATAAAATATCCACTATTTTCATAAGTAAATTCAATATTCTTTAATTCTGGATACCTTATATTCTTTTCATTTTTCACTGCCTCTACAAGTAATTCTTTATTTATGCTTTCATCTTGACATTTAATATTAATTATTTCTAGAACTTTTTCTTCTTCTGCTTCTAAACTTTTTAAATCTTCATAAGTTGAAAAATTTTGAGATTTTAAATAATTTTTAGATATCACCTTTATAGATAAATTCGCCATTACAAGAACAAACATAAATATTATTAAACTCTCAAGAAAAGCATGTGCTTTTTTCTTAGTTTTTATAAACATAGTACTCTTTCTTCCCCCTTATTGTTTTTTATTTTCAAGTAATATAGTTTTTCTTTCTTTATGATAGCAAAATCTGAAACTTCTCTCATAATTACATTTACACCTTTTCTTTTTCCATCTTTATATGTCTCTAGAACTATCTTTTGATTTTCCTTGTCTAAAAAAATCCTTTTTTCTTTTATTTCATTTGTATTATGGTCAACTTTGTATTTTACCTTTATACTCCCGTTATTATTTAAATTTTTTTCTTCTATTTCAATACTTTTAATCATTTGTGTTTTTAATAACCTATCTATATTAAGCAAAGCATCATCAAATGAATCTTGAGCTTTGGCAGACTCAATTAAGCTTTTGTAACTTTTATAAGAAATTAATCCAATCTTAAAGGAAAGACTAAGTAAAATCAATTCAATAAACATAGCTAATATTATTTCAATTAAAGTAAAACATCTCTTTCTTCTTTTTTTATTTTTCCATCCAATAAGATTTAATAAATTTTCTTTCACACAAAATTCCTCCATCATCATCTTTAATCTTAACCTTTAATTCCATTACAGGCATATTTTCATCTTCTGATGTTAGAATTTCTTTAACCTTTTCTATTTCGATTCCCTCTCCAATCTCTAAATCTAATATTGATGTATTTACTAACTCTTCTAATGTATTATCTGAATATATATAAGATATTTTATTGTCTTTAAAGGATTTAGTTAAATTTTTGAAAGTTGTATTATACTTAATTTCATTTTCTATTGCATATGCAACCCTATTTGCTACATTCTTTTTGTCTCTTATTTTTTTAGAGTTAGTTCCAATAATTCCAATATTAAGTGATATAGTTGTTGCTAGTAATAAGATTGCAATGGCTACTATGCTTTCAACTAAAGTACTTCCTTTTTTCACTCTATCATATCTCCTTCATTATCATCATTTTCACTTACTCGTATAATATCATTTCCTACAGATATTGTTATTTTTACAAATTTACTATTTTTATTAGATAAGGTTATTGTTCCCGCTTCTTTTATAAACCCTTCATCATTAATTTTATTATTCCCTAGTTTAAAATTACTTCCTATCTCTGTACCATTATCAAAGTCTACCCTTTTATTCAATTTATATGTTTTATCAGTTACATCAAATATAATGCTTTTTCTGTCGCTGCTTATAATTATATTTCCTATTACTTTATTTTTTCTGCAATAACTTTTGGCAAAGCTTAATAATGACTTTACTTCATAAACATAGTTTTCAAAATTTAAATCTTCACTTTTATCTTTAAAATATTTTATTCCACCAATTGTTACTGTAGAAAATATAACTAATATAGAAAGCACAACAATAAGTTCTATAAGGGTATATGCCTTTTTCATCATTGAAAGCCTCCATCTAATAATGAGCCAAATAATGGTACTATAAACACAACTAAAAATATTACTACAAAGATTCCCATTATAAAAACTGATGCTGGTTGTAAAATAGACATATATCTATTTATATCTGATAATAGTTTTTTCTCAAGATAGTTAGACAACGAATTTAATCTTTCATCCATAGAACCACCTTCTTCTCCAAGTTTTATAATGGCTATAGTATATTTACAATAATCTCCACAATCTTTTAAACTTTCTGATATACTTTTTCCTTTCAATATACTTGAATTTAAAATTAAGAATCTCTCCTTTAAAGATGAGTTTTTAAAACTGCTTGCAGAGTACATTAAACCATTAGATAAATTGACTCCACTTTTAACTATTATTGATAATAGAGATATAAAAATAAATTCGTTAAATTCATTTATAATTGGTATTTTATTTAATAACTTTATTAAATGCCTTTTAATATAAGCCTTATAGACTATAAATGGAATTAAAATACCCCATGAAATAAAATAAATTTGAAAGGAAATAAAATCTTTTTTTATATAATTTACAAAGTTATATAAAAACTTACATATAAACGGAACTTCAATACCTAAATTAATGTAAAAATCATATAAGTTTGGTATAGTTATAAATGTAATAAATATTAATAGCATTATAATAGATAAAAATATTAATATTGGATAAGACAAAACATTTTTAATAGTGCTTTTAATAAAATTCATTTTATTATAATGATCTTCTACACCTTTTAAAACTGTTGCTAGATTCCCACTTTTTTCTCCCATAGAAATCATTCCAACAAAAAATTCTGGATATAAATCACTAAATTCATTAAAACTATCTTTTAAAGATTTTCCTTCAATAATAGATGTTTTTATTATCTTTATACTTTCCTTATATGTTTTTCTCATTGGTAATTCTAATAGTAAATCCATCATAATTAAAAGTGAAATTCCTTCTTTGTGCAATATGGACATATTACCTGATAATAATCCTAAACTATTATAATCTGCTTTATTCCAAGATAATTTTATTTTCTTCATAATCAAATCCTTCTTCTATTAAAAAATTATTATAATCTGAAGATGATATTCTAGCAGTAATTAATAATTCATTTAGATTATCTATCATTTCTTCATTACTTAATTCTTTTATTTCCTGGAAAATATTTGTAATTTTCCTCTTTATTTCTCTATCAATACTAACTACTGAGCTAACAACAGCTCTTCCTCTATATCCAGTATAATTGCACTTACTGCATCCTATATTCTTATAGAGTACTATTTCCTTTCCCTTAAAAAGAATTTGCCTTTCTTCCTTTTTACAATTGTCACAAAGTACTCTTATCAATCTTTGTGATATTATTCCTATTAAAGAATCTTTAATTAAATAAGATTTAACTCCCATATCTTCTAATCTAAAATATACTTCTTGTGGTGTTTTAGTGTGAATTGTTGAATAAACTTTATGTCCTGTTAAAGATGCTGTTACAGCCATATTAGCTGTTTCTTCATCCCTTATCTCTCCTATCATAAGGACATCCGGGTCTTGTCTTAAAATACTCCTAAGACCAGTAGCAAATGTTATGTTGGCTTTTCTATTTAAGCTAACTTGATTTATTCCTTTAATCATTACTTCTATTGGATCCTCTAAAGTAGTTATATTTATATCTTTTTTATTTATTTCTTTTAAAATACAATATAATGTACTTGATTTTCCACTTCCTGTTGGCCCATTTATAATAACTAACCCATGTTTTAAAGACATTATTTTTTTCAATTTTCTTAATTGATTTTCATTCATATTTAAACTATTTATATCATAATTAAATACTTCTCCATATAAAATTCTTATTACTAATTTTTCTCCATAAATTATGGGGATGGTGGATAATCTTAAATCATAACTTTTATTTTTAATATTAATTAGAGTTTTTCCATCTTGAGGTCTTCTTCTTTCAGTTATATCCATATTTCCATTAAGCTTTATTTTAGATAATAACTTCTGATATTCATTATTTTTTATCTTTGTAAAATCTATTAAAACTCCATCAACTCTAAATCTAATAAAAATATCCTCTTCTTGTGGCTCAAAGTGAATATCTGATGCATTTAAACTTATAGCTTTAGCTAATATAATTTCAAAAAGCTCTTCTCGTTCCCCTAAAAAGATTTTTTCTATTAAATCTAAAATAAATTCTTTACTCTCTTTTATTATTTTTATTTTTTTATTAAATAAAAACTCTACTTCCTCTTTATTTTCCAAAACATCCTCTGAAGATAATACTATTATAAAATCTTCTTTAATATTTATAGGTAAAGATTTATTTTCTATAGCTTTATATTTATTTAATTTTCTAGCTGTTTCTATATTTATTTCATCCATTTCAAAATTAAAAATGTTCATATTAAATCACCATCTAAATTAATATCCATTTTTAGCAAAAATATACATTTTTATAAGTAAAAAAAAGAAAGATTTATAATTTTACTTATAAATCTTTCTAGTTACAATCAATAAAGTTATATGATCCAGAACTCTCGTGTATTGTGCTTATAGCATCATCTTCACAAACATAAATCTTTTCTTGATTAGGGATGTCTCCTCCAATAAAAATTATATTTCCATTTTCATCTTTCGAAAGGCCTTTATCTAAATTTATTAATTTAGGGAAATCATAAACTAATCTTTTAGCTTTCCCATCATTAATTTTATATAATGAATAATTATTATCCTGTAATTTTCCTAATATAAATATACCTTGAGATGTGACTTCAACATCACTAACATCCATAACATTTTCAATTATATCTATAGCTTTTCCACTTGAATCTATAATTTTAAATATTTTTTGTTTGCCTTCCTTCTCTTGTAAAAATACTACTCCATTATCTAAGCCCTTTAAAAATTCTACATACCCTAAATCTATTTTATATAAAAGTTTCTCCTGTTTTTCTTCAATATTATAAATGAATAGCCCATTATTTTTATTATTATCTACACCATAATAAACTAAATTTTTTTCGTCTAACCAATCCATTAGACTTCCTGAAATAGCTACATTACTATTTATTGATACCTCTTCATTATTTACTAAATCTTTTAATTTCAAATTTAGGTATACTTCTTTTGTGAAATATGCTACATATTTACCATTTTCAGATAATTTAGGTGAAATAACCGTTTTATTGTCTTCTATTAACTCTTCTTTTCCTGAATGTTTTATTTTATATTCTCCATTTTCACTATAAATAAAACTTCCGCTTTTTAAGTCATAGGACGTAATTATATATTCTGTATCTACTTTTTCATATTTATTATTTATTAAATTGTAAATTTTATATTGTCCTGAATCTTCTATAGCTATTGCTCCATTTAAAATATTGATTTTATTTTCCTCTATTTCAGAATCTTTTTTACAGCCATATAATAATATAGCTATTATTAAAATAAAGTTAACAAGGAAAATTCTCCTTATTTTCTTTGTATTCATATTTTACCTCTTTTAATTAATATAGTTCACCTTTGCAAATAAAATCTGCAGCCCCTATCATATATACTTCGTCATTTACAACTTCAACTTCTAAACTTCCACCTAATGTTTTTACTTTAACTTTATCATCACATAATCCTAATTTTTTTAATGCTGCTACTGATGCACAACATCCAGTTCCACAAGCTAAAGTTGCTCCGGCGCCTCTTTCCCAAGTCCTTACTTCTATATTTTGTTTATCAATTATCTTAATAAAATTAACATTTGTACCATCAATAAACAAATTATATTTTTCTATAATTTTCCCTTCTTCTATCGTATATTCATCATTATTATTAATTAGAATAGTGTGTGGCACACCCATTAACAGTGTTGTTAATTTATATGTTTTTTCCCCTATTTTTACTTCTTCATTTATTAAGTCTTTTTTGTTTCTTAAAGGAATATCTTCTCCGCTAAAACTTGCCTTTCCCATATTTACTTTTATTAATTCAACTTTATTATTATTTGTTTTAAGTTCTACATTTTTTATTCCATCTCCTGTTTCAATACTTATTATACTTTTATCTATTGAATTAATTTCATATAAATATTTTGCAAAACATCTAATTGCATTTCCACACATATTTGCACGTGATCCATCACTATTTATTATTACCATCTTTGCATCTGCAATATTAGATTTTCTTATTATAACTAATCCGTCTGCCCCTATTCCAAACCTTCTATCGCATACCTTCTTTGCAATCTCTATTTCATTATCAATAAATTCATTTTTATTATCTATTATAAAGATAAAATCATTTCCTAACCCCTGCATTTTTATAAAATTCATCAAAACTCCCCCTTGTATTAACTGCATATGCCCCATTGATAAAATTACTAATTAAATGTTATACTATCTTTATCTTATTACCAAAGAAAGGATGATATTTATGGCTTTTGATGGTATCTACTTATATAGTTTATTATATGATTTAAAAAAATCAATATTAAATTGTAAAATAGATAAAATTAATCAACCTGAAAAAGATGAAATAATTTTAACATTAAGAAAAGATAGACAAAATCTTAAATTATTAATTTCAGCTTCTTCAAAATTTCCTAGAATACATTTAACTAATATAAATAAACCTAACCCTTTGCAAGCACCAATGTTTACTATGGTTATGAGAAAATATTTAATTGGTGGTAAAATTACAAATATAACTCAATTAAATGGTGATAGAATTATTCAGCTGCACATTGAATCTACAGATGAATTAGGCTTTTATAGTAAATATATATTGATAATTGAAATTATGGGAAGACATAGTAATATAACTCTTGTTAGAGAAAGAGATAATAAAGTTATGGAATGTATTAAGCATATCTCCTCTGATATAAATACTTATAGAGTTTTATATCCAGGTGTAAATTATGTATATCCTCCAGCCTCTAACAAAGTAAATCCTTTTGATTTTTCAATAAATGATATTGAATCATATTTAAATAATAATGATGTTAATATAGATGAACGAATATTTTCAAATATATTTACTGGTATAAGTAAATCCTTATCAAAGTGTATATATGAAAATTTCTTACAAGATAATAATACCATAAATATAGAAAATATTTTTAATTTCTTTAAAAATTTTATGAAAAATGTAGAAAATAAGTTTGAATATAAAATATATAAAGATAATGAAGTTTTTAAAGATTTTCATTGTATTAAATTAAGTAATCTTGAAAACATCTATTCCTCAATATCTTTTAAAAATCCAAGTGAACTACTTGATGAATTTTTTACTGTTAAAGATAAGCAGGATAGACTTTTAAATAGATCTACAGATTTACAAAAATTAATTTCAACTAATATAGATAGATGTAATAATAAATCTAAAAAATTAAAAAATATTCTTGAAGAATGTGATGAAAAAGAAAAATATAGAATTAATGGTGATTTATTAACTTCTTATATATATATGATAAAAAAAGGATTAAAAGAAATATCATTGTTAAATTTTTATAGCGATAAAGAGGAGTATTTAACTATAAAACTAGATGAAAATAAGACACCATCTGAAAATATACAATCTTTTTATAAAAAGTATAATAAATTAAAAAAATCTGAAGAATCTGCATTAGCACAATTAGAAAAAAATGAAGAAGAACTTCAATACTTGAATTCCGTTATGACTAATATATTAAATTGTGAAAGCTATATTGAAATAGATGATATAAAAAAGGAATTAATCGAAACTGGGTATTTAAGATTTAAAAATACTGGTAAAAATAATAAAAAAGATAAATCTTCTAAGCCCATGCATATAATCTCTTCTGATGGGATTGATATTTATATTGGTAAAAATAATATTCAAAATGACTACTTAACATTAAAATTTGCAAATAAAAATCATATGTGGCTTCATACAAAGAATATACCTGGCTCACATGTTATACTTTGTAGTGATAATCCATCTGATATAGCTTTAGAAGAAGCCGGCATACTTGCGTCTTACTATAGTAAGGCTAAAAATTCTACAAAAGTTCCGGTGGATTATACTAAAGTAAAAAACTTAAAAAAACCTAATGGTTCAAAACCTGGTATGGTTATATATCACACTAATTACACTTTATATACAGAGCCATCATTATACAACACTTTGAAATTTGAAGGAAACAAAATATTAAACAAGTAACAAGTGTCAAGGAACAGGTATTTCATAGTTCACAAGGCACAGTTCACAGTTCACAATTTTTAGTTAACATTTAAAATTAAAGCTCTGTTTTAAAATAATGTTGATAATATATTTAATTTAAAAGTCCAGTGATTTGAAATCACTGGACTTTAATTTCTAATAATTTAAAATTAATTAATATTTATAGATAGTATTGGGAAAAATAATAAAATTAATATAATCATAATTAAGGAAATCATTTTACCTATTTTCGCTCCAAAATTATTTTTGAGTTTATAACCTATTATGAATGATGGTATAAAAAATATAAGAGAATAAAAAACGGTATAATGTGTTCCAGTATCTCCATTAGACCACGGATTTAAGCCTATGTATTTTAAAATAACATCTCCATAGCACACTCTATCTCCAAAATTAAAAGAAAATATTATTCCCATAATACATAGTAATAATGAAAGCGAACCTAATCCTATTTTTTTATTAATTTGATTCAAAATCAATACCTCCAAAAAACTTTTTCTTAGTTAGTGATACGTAATATATTACTATTTCATAATAATTCTTATTTTTATTATACATTATATTCACATATAAATACCATATTTTTGAAGTAATGCTGATTATATAATTTAAATCAATAATTAATACTTAATTAAAGTAGGGCACAAATTAAGGCTTTATTTTAAAATAATGTTGATAATATATTTAATTTAAAATTCTTCATAATAACTAATAGACAAATTATAATTTCTATATCAAATATTAGAGTGAATAAAAAATAGTATGGCTGACTCAGTCTCATAAAAATAAATAGTATAATTATCAAACTTTGTATACTTTGAATTTCCGATTGATTGCCCTTCTTTTATTTTAATATAAATATAATCGCCTTCTGAAATGCAAGGGTCATCAAAGTCATATTCATCAGTTCTATTAGAAGAATCCATCCAAGATCCAAAGCTATTAAAATATGAACGGATATTTTCTATATTATCCTCTGTGACTACTGAATAAATATTACTTTCTTTCGAGAAATAAATTATTAGATTCCTCATAATGATACTTATAATAGTCCGTGTAATCTTGGAATCCGTCTCTAGCAAAATATTCCTCCTTATCTATATAACCTTTCAAAATTGATTTATCTGAAAAAGAAGAACACCCACTTATATAAATGGCCATTCCAATTAGCATATTAATACAATTTCCTAATATATTTAAATTGCACACTAAAAAATATCGTGAAATTCATCACTAAATAATACGGTATTTATATAAATATGTTTTTATTTTGTTTTCATAGTATAAGAATCATAATTAACCTAGAATGATTTTATTTTTTTGTTTTTGAATTTAATAACATTGCTATAACAAAGCATATAATACTTGGAATTAAAAATATTATGCCATGAATTATGTTATAAACAGATAATGGTGTTGAAGCGTAAGGACTAGAGTTAGTATAATAATCATAACGTAAATACACTAAACCTCCAAAAAAGCATATCAATAATATAATCCCAGTTATAAATGAAATCTTTATCAAAATAGATTTTATTCCCTTATTATCCATTATTCCACCTCTTTTTACTATTACAAAATAATTATAACATATTTTGTAAATACCGTACTATTCAATTTTAAAAGAACAAATTCTCTTAATTAGTTCACAATAATTTCATATCGCGTAATAATTCTTATTTTTATTATACATTATATTTGCATATAAATACCATATTTTTGAAATAAACCTGATACTGAACACCTGTTACCTGACACCTGTTCCCTATAAAAATAATAAAATTGTGCCTTGTGCACTGTGAACTAAAAATAATAAGGCTTCTACCTCTTATAAAAATGAAATAAAGATGATGAAGAAAACTATGTTCCTGTTGGATATTATTAAATAAAAAGTAGACATATAATTTGTCCACCTTTAGTTCGTAACATATTAATGATTTAAGTAGATACCAATTTATTTAATTCCATTGGAAAACTACAATATAGTTATTGTTTTGATAACCAATCTAAGTAGTCTTCCGGCAATCTATCTACTTTTTTTGTTTTAGAAAGTATTTCATCATATTCTAACTTTTTAAATCCATGAGCATCTATTGCACATTCATATCCACCATTTTTATCGTAGTAAATAATTTGTATTCCTGTAAAATTATAATCTTCACCCATGAGATTTATAAATTTATCTGCAATTATTGCACACATTTTTTTACTTTCTTCCTCTGATATATCTTCTGTATTATAAACACCCAAAAGATAAAGTCTTTGACTTTTTATTGAATAATCATCTGCATTAAGTTCTGTCCAAATTGTATTTATGGATGGAAAACTTAAATTTTGTGGAAATTCACTGTTTACTATAGAATATTGCTTTAGTACGTCATAATTTACTTGCTCACTTACTTTGTCATCATAAATTGTATTCCTTTGTAGCATATAACTAAGATTTCCTTTAATAGACTTATATTTAGTATTATACCAATCATATTTTGTTTCAATCTTTTGTGGACTCCCCTTTTGTATAGTCGCATAATCACTTAACTTTTTTTCCGCTATCAGATTTCCTATAATAGGTAAGTATCCCATTATTGAGTGTGATAAAAATCCAAGTATTGCTACTAAGATACATAGTTTAATTATATGCTTTCTTTTCTTTATTTTTATTCCCCTCACCCCTTTATTGTGATATACATTTTCTTACTATTTTTAAATAGTTTATATTTTAGGATCTGTTTTAAATCAAGGTTGATAATATATAGTATAGAAGTGTACAAATATTGATTTTGTCCACTTCTATTTTAAATAATAATATTAAGAATGTGCATTCTTTTTATTGCAAAAATATAAATAAATTTTATTTGAAATGAAAATTAAAATTGAATTCCAAATAAATAAAATTATCAAAAGTTGGGTTTCATTTTGACTTGAAGTATAAAAAGCTATAATTACAAGATAAATTATACAAATAATAATAGATATTATTATTTGGTATGTTGTTTTTATTAAATTAAAATTTTTACATATACAGCCAACTAATGTCCCTAAAATAATAGGAATAAAAAAGTGTAGAATAGGAACTGTAAATGTTAATATGAAAGTGCATAAAAGTTCCAACATCAAAATGTAGGAATTTATGCACTTTTTATGTTA
>NZ_BAAACH010000035.1:0-9334 GCF_039521405.1 Clostridium sartagoforme | reverse complement strand
ACTAAATTTAAATTTAGATTCTCACTTAAGACTTCTAAAAGAATTGCTGGTTTATTTTACTTAACTTATATTCTGTTCAATTTTCAAAGACCATTTTCTTCATCGCTCTCAAGCGACTTCATTATCTTACTATTAAAATCTATTATTGTCAATATTTTTATTATTTCTAATAATTCTTTTAATTTAGCTTGTTCCTCGCTGGAACGTTATTAATAGTACCACCTATAATAAGACTTTTTTCTACAAAATATACTATTTATCTTATATTATTCTTTATATACTTATTAAACCTCATTATTTCTAAAATATAATACTATTGACACACCAGGAGGCTTTGTCTGAAATTATGAGAAAATTTTATTCAATTTACAATGCACAATTCACAGTTCATATTTTTTAGGATAAAGGAATCAGAAACATATGTTAGATCTTTTATAAAAATAATAAATATATAAGTAAAAACTTAATTCGTCTTTAAATAAAACTTATCTTATATATTGATTAACTTCTAAGTTTCAAATAGCAAACATTAAATACTTGGTGAAGTTCACCTCATTTATATTTGAGCTTAATATGAAAACCTATATGCTTAAAATCGTCTAGAGTAAACTCTTCTTAATTTTTAATTATAGTCTACACCTAGTACTTGTTATCTGATAAATATTCCTCGTCACCAATAAAATGAAAGTAACTGCGAACTATGCCTTGTGAAGCATGGACTATTAAATTATCTTATTTCTTTGTATTGTTACTGGATAATTTATAGTTCCCCTAATTTGTTGATTTCCATTAACTACTGTTCCCTTATCAGCGATAACCATATCCATTATTGCCTCTTCTCCAATTATACTGTTCTGCATTATTACACAATTTTCTAATTTTGCACCTTTTCCTATAACAACTCGTCTTCCTATAATGCAATTTTTAACTTCTCCTTCTATATACGATCCATTTGCTATTATAGAATTTGATACTAAACTTATATCAGTATATTGTGTAGGTGGCTCATCTTGTGATTTTGTATATATTGGTTTTAAATTATAAAATAATTCTTTATTTATATCTTGATTTAATATATCTAAATTAGTATCAAAATAAGATTTTATTGAATTTATACAAGCTAAATATCCGTTAAATTTATATGCGCCAACTTTAAAATCATTAAGCCTGGATGCTATATAGCTTTTTATTTTTCTATGAATACCCGTTTTTATGCATTCATGTATCATTTTAATAAATAAATGTGTCTCCATGATATACATTTCCATATTTATTTTTGCATTTTTCTCTCTTCCTATATTCTCACCTATACTAATTACTCTATTATTATCTTCTATATTAACTACTTCACACTCTAAAAATTTTTTATTTGCATCATCTACATCCTTATATATTATAGTAATATCATTTTTAGATTTTTTATGATATTGTAAAACTTTATTATAATCTATATTACAAATCATATATGATGGGCTTATTAATACATATTCTTTTTTACTTTGCTCTATGAACTCTATATTATCTAAGAAATTATGAACATCATCATAGTTTGGATCATAATCTCCGAAATTAAATACTCTAAGTCCATCTTTCTTTCTATGCAAATCCCATGGCCTTCCATTAGTAAGATGATTTATTAAGGATCTTGATTTATTTGCAGTAAATATTCCTATTCCTTCTATTCCTGAATTAGCCATATTAGATAATACAAAATCAATTATCCTATATCTTGCTGAAAGAGGTACTGATGCCAAAGTTCTATATCTTACTAGCTCTCCCATTCTACTTTGGTTTTCATCTAAGTTTATTATTCCCAAACAATTATTCATTCTTATTTACCCCCTTAAAGATTAATTACTTTTCTATCTAGACATATTTCCTTAAAATCTATGGCTGATTCATCAAGTAAGTATTGATATGCACCAATAACTTCTATACTTTTACTATCTCCTACATGACAATTATTATTTATTATTGCATTACTTCCAATTATGGACTTTTCTATAATAACATTATCTCCTATTTGTACATTAGTCATTATTACTGAATCTTTAATTATTGTATTTTTACCAATATAAACACCTTGAGATAATACAGAATTTTCAATTTTACCATTTATTATACATCCTTCTACAACTAAAGAGTTTACTATTTTAGCCTCTTCTCCAATATAATGTGCTGGTCTAACTTGGTTTTGTGAGTATATCTTCCAATCACTATCATATAAATTTAAATCATTATCTATTTTTAATAAATCCATATTAGCTTCCCATAAACTTTCGATGGTTCCCACATCTTTCCAATATCCTTTAAATGGATATGCTATTAATCTTCTTCCATTATTCAACATATTAGGTATTATATCTTTTCCAAAATCATTACTTGAATTTTTATCTTTTTCATCTTCCCTTAAAAACTTTTTTAAAATTCTCCAATTAAATATATATATTCCCATAGATGCGTTAGTACTTTTAGGTACTTTAGGCTTTTCTTCAAATTCATATATTGAATTATCTGCCCTAGTATTCATTATTCCAAATCTACTTGCTTCCTCTATTGGAACATCTATAACTGCAATTGTAGCATCTGCATTATTTTCTTTATGAAAATCTAACATTCTATCATAATTCATTTTATAAATATGGTCTCCTGATAAAATCAAAACATACTCAGGTTCAAATCTATCTATATATTCTATATTTTGATAAATAGCATTAGCTGTTCCTTTATACCAATCTCCACCTTTCTCTTCCTGATATGGAGGTAATATAGATACCCCACCATCTCTTCTATCTAAATCCCATGGATCCCCTATTCCTATATGAGAATTTAAATCTAATGGCTTATATTGAGTTAGTACCCCCACAGTATATATTCCTGAATTAGAGCAATTGCTTAAAGGAAAATCGATGATCCTATATTTTCCTCCAAAGGGCACTGCAGGTTTTGCCATATTTTTAGTTAATATCCCTAATCTAGACCCTTGTCCACCTGCTAAAATCATTGCTACAATTTCTTTTTTCCCCATATTTTATCCCCTCTCTTCTATCCCAATCCTAATTAGACATGTATTATTTATTAACATTATTAAATGATAATTTATCATATATCCTTATATATTCCATAGCGGACTTTTCCCAGCTATTATCGGAGCTCATAGATTGTCTTACAATACTATTCCATTTATTTTTATCTTTATAGATTCCTAATGCATATTTAGTTATATTAAGAAGCTCATCAAATCTATAATTTTTAAACCCAAACCCATTACCTGTTCCTTCATATTCATTATAAGGAACCACAGTATCCTTTAGCCCACCTGTTTCTCTTACAATTGGTACACTTCCATATCTAAGCGCTATTAATTGCCCAAGACCACAAGGTTCAAATAATGAAGGCATTAAAAACATATCAGAAGATGCATAAATTTTATGTGCTAGTTCATTGCTAAATCTTATATTTGCATTAACCATCTTAGGATATCTATTTTGAAAACTTTTAAATCCATCTTCATACATACTATCACCAGTTCCTAATATAACAACCTGAACCTCCTCTTTTAATAATTCTTCTAATATATTTATAATTAAGTCACATCCTTTTTGATGTGTTAACCTAGATACTAGACCAATCATAGCTACATCTTTATTTACAGGTAATCCTAATTCCTTTTGTAAATTTTCTTTATTGATTGATTTATTTTGAATATTATCAATACTATATTTAGAATATATATATTTATCCTCTTCTGGATTATATTCTTCATAATCTATTCCATTTACTATACCCTCTAGTACAGAACTTCTATATCTAAGAAGTCCATCTAGCTCTTCTCCATATTCAGGAGTCTTTATTTCCTCTGCATAACTTTTACTTACTGTAGTGATCTTATCTGCATAATTGATTGCACCCTTTAAAAAGCTTACTGCTCCATAAAGTTCTAAGCTACCATTATTAAAAGCTTCGTAATCATACCCAAATAGCTCAGGCAATACTTCTTTACTAAACATACCTTTAAAAAATAAATTATGAATTGAAAATATTGTCTTTATATTTTTAAATTTTTCTTCTTTTATATATTCTAATTTATGAAGTACTGGTATCATTCCAGTTTGCCAATCATTACAATGTACTATATCTGGTACCCAATCTATATGCTTTATAAACTCCAAAACAGCTCTATCAAAAAATGCAAATTTCTCTCCATCATCATAATATCCGTATAATCCGCCTCTTTTAAAATAGTATTCGTTATCTAGCAGATAAAATTGTACCCCATCATATTCATACTCCAAAATACCACAATACTGAGTTCTCCATCCTACATTTACACTGAAATTATCAATATATGTTAAACTTTCTTTAATTTCTTTTTTTATATCTCTATAATTTGGTATTACTACCCTTACATCAACACCTAAATCTTTTAAAGCTTTAGGTAAAGCCCCTATAACATCTCCAAGACCTCCTGTCTTAATAAATGGATGTGCTTCTGATGCAACTATTAAAATATTCAATCTCATTCCCCCTTTTAATGCTAGCTCTTATACTTGTTTTCTAAAATTATTTCTTTATTTACTAGCAAATTAATATCTTCATTTAAATCACTTATAGATAATATTATTGCTGCCATAGGTGGTATTTTTAATGATATAGAGTACTTCCTATTATGATAACTTATATCTTCAGATTCTATTATTTCTTCATTTAATTGATTAGAACCTCCAAACTCTTTATTATCAGAATTAAATATTTCTTTATATTTTGCATTATATGGTACCCCTACTCTAAAGTCGTAATATACCACTGGAGTAAAATTACATATAAATACTAATGTATCTTTAATATCATTCCCTTTTCTGATGAAAGAAAAAATACTTTGATTAGAATTATCAGCATCTATCCATTCAAAACCAGTATTATCGTAATCTAATTCCCATAAAGCCTTATTTTCCTTATAAAAATTATTTAAAAATTTACAATAATTTTGTGTTAACTTATGCATTTCAAATTTATCTATTAACTCCCACTCTAGCTCTTCATATTCTCTCCACTCTATAAATTGAGCAAATTCATATCCCATAAATGTTAATTTTTTTCCTGGATGACCCATCATATATGCTAAATATAGTCTTAGCCCGGCAAACTTATTCCAATAATCTCCCCACATTTTATCAACTAATGACTTTTTGCCATGAACAACTTCATCATGTGATATCGGTAGTATAAAGTTTTCTGAATAGTTATACATCATGGAAAATGTCATCTTATTATGATTATGTTTTCTATATATTGGATCTACTTCTACATATTTTAACGTATCATTCATCCACCCCATATTCCATTTAAAATTAAATCCTAATCCGCCATCTTCAATTGGCTTGCAAACACTTGGCCATGAAGTAGATTCTTCAGCTATCATTAAAATATTTTTAAATTCATTAAATATTACTTTATTTAGCTCCTTTATAAAACTTATTCCTTCTAAACAACCATCACCCCCAAATTTATTAGTTTTCCATTCACCTTCTCCTCTTCCATAGTTTAAATACAACATATTAGATACAGCATCAACTCTAAGGCCATCTATATGAAATTCTCTGAGCCAAAATAATGCATTTGATATTAAGAAGCTTTTTACTTCTGGTCTACCTAAATCAAAGTTAGCAGTTCCCCAGCCCTTATTTTCAGACTTCCACTCTTCCTGATATTCGTATGTTGGAGTACCATCAAAATGATATAGACCATGTTCATCTTTGCAAAAATGTCCTGGAACCCAATCAAGAATAACTCCTATTCCATTTCTATGAAGTACATTTATTAATTGTTTTAAACCTTCTGAATCTCCATATCTACTGGTTACTGAGTAATATCCTGTTCCTTGGTATCCCCATGATGCATCTAAAGGATGTTCTACTAGTGGCATAAATTCTACATGTGTATATCCCATTTCATTTAAATATTCAGGCAACTTATCACTTAACTCTTTATATGTAAGAAATTCCCCATTATTAGTTTTCCATGAACCTAGATGCATTTCATAAATATTTATAGGCTCCTTAAAAAGATTTGTTTTTCCTCTTTTATTTATCCACTTCTTATCCATCCATTTAAACTTACATTCGCTTTTTACAATAGAGGCAGTATTCGGTCTAATTTCTGATAATTTAGCATACGGATCTGCTTTATAGATACCTCTTTCATTATTTTTGTTTACAATGTAATATTTATATTTGGCTCCTTCTCTTAAGCCAAGAATAAATATTGACCATAAACCTTTTTCATTTACTTTTTCCATTTTAAATTCATTTATAGGCTTGAATTCACAAAAGTCGCCAACTACATATATTTCACTAGCATTTGGTGCCCAGGTTGTAAATCTTACTCCCCGTTTTCTATTTTCAACAATACAATGTGAACCTAAAAGCCAATAGCTACTATAGTTTCTACCTTCATGAAAGGAATCTATGTCTATATTTATAAGTTGTCCCTTTTTTGCTTTATTCTTTACTTCCTGTGCCATAAAAATCTCCTCCCAAAGTTAACATAATTCTTATGTTGATAATTATATCACCCAATTACATTTTATTCCATAAATTCCATAATACTATAATCTATAAAATATAGTTTTTTTTGATATATATTTACATATTTTTGATAATTAGATGTTTGTAAAACGTCTTCTAACTATGTTATAAAATTATTTAGTATGTAATTTAATTAATAATTTACAATAATCAACAAATAAATTTAAAAATAATATTTTAAGTAAAATTACTTCTAAATTACTATTAAATCTTAAATACTTAAGGTTATATTAAGATTATATTAAGACTTTTCCTACCTTTTTATTAAGTTTTTCTATCTAAAATTATTAATAGTTAGATTAAGGGAGGTAATGATTTGAAGGTTTTAGAGGTAAAAGGACTTAAGAAAAAGCTAGGAAAAAGAGAAATAATAAAAGATATATCATTCTCAATAGAAGAAGGTGAAATATTTGGATTTTTAGGCCCTAATGGGGCTGGAAAAACAACAACTATAAGAATGCTCGTAGGTCTTATCAATGCAAACGAAGGTAGTATTAGTATTTGTGGTCATGATTTAAAGACTGACACAGAAAAAGCACTAAAAGAAGTAGGTGCAGTAGTAGAAAATCCTGAGTTATATAAATATTTATCTGGAAGAGAAAACTTAATGCAAATTGCTAGAATTAGAAATATTTCTAAAGACCAAGTAAATGAAACCATAAAATTAGTAGGTCTTGAACATAGAATAGATGATAAGGTCAGGAAATATTCACTAGGTATGAAACAACGTTTAGGGCTAGCTGCATCTCTTCTTTCTAATCCAAAGCTTCTAATTTTAGATGAGCCTACTAATGGATTAGATCCTTCAGGAATATTGGATTTTAGAGAAGTAGTAAAAAAAGCTGCCAATGAAAGAGGAATGGCTGTATTTATATCATCACATATACTTTCTGAGGTGCAACATCTTTGTAATAGAGTTGCATTCATAAATCATGGAATTATAGAATCAGTAGAGAATGTATTAGATGAATCTATGGATACTAATACTGATATAATTTGTTTAAAACTACTACAAGAAATAGATATTAATAAATTATTATCTATTGAATATATTAACTCTGCTAGAAAAACTGATGATGGAATAGAAATAATCTTATTATCTAATAAAACTCCTGAATTAATTAAGTATCTTGTTAATAACAATTATGCTATACAAGAAGTATTTAAGATAAGAAAAGGCTTAGAGCAAAGATATATGGAATTAGTTGAAGGAGGAATTAGATAATGTTATTAACGCTTATAAAAAATGAATTTATTAAAATTTTTAAAAGATCTAAGACTTGGATTGTCTTTGGATTATTTATAGTATTTATTGGAATAACCGCTTTTGGTACATGGATGAATGACAAAAATATGAAAGAATGGACCTCACCTGAATATCAAATACAGCAAGCTGAAGAACAGTTAGTTCATATAAGAAATGATATAAAGAGAGCAGAAGAAGATGGTGATCAAAAATGGATTCAAAATTCTAAAGAAATAGAAACTAGTCTTTTAAAACAAATAGATATTAACAAAGAAATAATCAAAAATGGTATTTCTGAAGATGCATGGAAAAAGCAGCTGGATGAATCAATTAAGTCTACTGAAAATACAATTAAGCAATATGAAGAAGATGGTATAAGGGAATGGAATAAAAGATGGTACGCCGAGTCAAAACAACAATTAGATGATTTAAAATATCTAAAAAATAATAATATAAAACCCTTACAAGGATGGGAGTATCAAGCCTTTAATTTCTTACAAATGCTTAACAGCTTTTTTGGATTAGGAGTATTAATAGCAGGAATTTCTGTATTTATGAGTGATATGGTTTCAGGAGAATGTACACCAGCAACATTAAAATTCCTACTTGTTCAGCCTGTTACAAGGGGAAAAATTTTATTTTCTAAGTTTATCGTATCAACTGTTACTGTATTATCACTAATCTTAATACCTCAACTGGTTGGAATGACAGTTGTTAATATGACAAGTGATGTTGATGCTTCAAAATATCCTGTTAGAGTTGAACAAAAATATGAAAAAGCATTTGATCAATCATCAGGTGAGATGATAATGAATCAAATTCCAGATACATCAAAAATGATTACTAACACTGAAAATGCATTTAGAACAATAGGATATCAATCATTATTTATTTTATCTGCTTGTTCTATTGTATTCATGATATCAACTCTATTTAAAAGTAGTATGACTTCCATGGCAGTTTCAGTAATATCTACTATTTTCCTATCAATAGGAACCCAAGCAATTAGCTCTATAAGAAATATTAGTCATCTTTTATTTACAACTTATGCTGATGCAGGCAGTCTAGTAACTTCTAAATTAGCATTAATGTATCAAAATCCTAAATTAACAACAACTAATGGAATAATATGCTTGATTATAACAGCAATAATAGCATATACAATAGCACATATTAATTTTATAAAAAAGGATATTTTAATATAATTCAAAAAGAGTACACCTATCAATTTTAGGTGTGCTCTTTTAATTATATAGAGTTACCCATTACTTACAGTAAAATTATCAACAATCGACATATGAAAAAGTGTTAAGGTGTGAATAACTTTCTATTTTTATAATAAAATTGTGAATAAATAAATGAACATATATACTCCATTATCCAGATTCTAAATTTTTATAATTTCTTATATAAAAAAAGACTTAAGATAAATCTTAAGTCTTTTTGCTAACCTGGCAACGTTCTACTCTCCCACACAGTCTCCCATGCAGTACCATCGACG
>NZ_BAAACH010000034.1:0-36805 GCF_039521405.1 Clostridium sartagoforme | reverse complement strand
AATACAGAAATCAGCTTTTAGCAGCTTAACCTCTTTTTTTAAAATGTCCTTGACATGGGGTCCATTTTAGACTTCTCCCTACCCTTTAATTTTTTCTCCAGCGTCCAATTAACTTAGTTAATTCTTTACCATCCTTAGTTTCTACTCTGTGAATAGTTACTAATTCGTCACCCTCTTCTTCTCTAATATCTGTTAGAACTTTAACTTCTTCTCCATATTTACATTCCTTTTCAAAGGTAACCATTACCTCTGCCAAAGCATAGCTGTTAACAATCTCTTCTGGTAATGTCTCAATAGCCCAATCTAAATACTTAGTATTATTAACATGTTTATTTGAATCTATATCAGAATATCTTACTCTAAAACTTCTTTCATATTTACAATTCTCAAGCTTCTCTAACCTTGGTATTTTAAATTCTTCTTTCATATCTTCTGATACACCATAAATTTCATATTGCTCATTTGGTATTCTCATCATTTTTCTTTTTTCTAAATTAATTAATAAAAATATTGCATTTGCTGATACTACTATATTTCCACCACTATCTTTAATTTCATAATTTCTCAATGCATAAAACTTTTTAAACCCAGCCGGTTCAGTTGTTACAGATAACTTTTCCCCATACATTGGATGCCTAAATATTTTTACATGATAATTATAAAACACCCAAGTCATATTATTTTGCATCAAACTTTCCATCCCTGATCCAAGAACTTCTGATTGTTTAGTTCCAATATCAGATAATATATTAATTATAGTCGACATTGATCCTCTTAAATTACTATCTACATCATAATAATGTAATTCATATTCTTTACTATAAGTCTTTCCCATAATATCCTCCAATTTTGATAAGCAAAATAATGAAAAATGAAGAAATGAAAAAATTAAATATATTTTGCTATGCAAAACTTAAAATTAAATATATGAAAAGCATATATGATTCAAACATCCTCAAAGGATTTTCTTCCTTAATTTTTCACTTTTTCAGTATTAACTTTTCACTACAAATTGCTTTGCAATTAATTTATTTCCATTAAAAACTATATATAAAATTATATACCTTTTTATTTTTAAGTCAAATTCCTAACTTTTATTATAAAAATATATTTTTTATTTTAATTATCTTTTATAAATGCTAGTCATTATAGTATTTATCCTTTTTATATTATTATGTATTTGAATAAATTTATCATCAATCTCCTTAAAAATAAAAAAATATTAATCATAATTTGAAAATATTAACAAAAAAACTCCCGTAGGAGTTTTCAAACTTAAATTATAGGATCGATATAAATTTCCTCTATATCTGATCTGTCATATACTAATACATTAAGATAAGATATTGTATATACTTGAATTATAAATTGTCCTATAATAGCTATTATTATGCCTAGTAAAGGTATGAATTCAAGAATAATTAATACTATTCCAAGTCCAATTGTTATCCCTGATATAGCTGCTAACCTTCCTATTGTAGTCCAAAAATAACCTCTTTTAAACAATAAGAAAGTTTCTCCTATTGCCTCCGTAATAGTTAAATCTTTTACTATTAATGCTGAATTAAATAACATAGGTATTGGAGCCATAACAACACATATAGCAATTATTAAAGGTATTAATATAATTAATCCTATTCCAATAGTTAAAAATGACAGTAAAACAGTAAGTAAAGTTAATGCTATAAAGAATGCAAAAAGCATTAATGCTACTAAAAGATTAAGTCCTATTACGCTCCATTTTTTCTGCCAAACATATTTATTAGCAGTTTTCCAACTTACTTCTTTTCCTCTGTTAGCATCATCTAGAATTTTCACTATAATAGCATCTGCATATATTATTACTGCTGATGCAATAATAATTGTAAAAATTAAAATTAATACACTTCCAAAGCCTATAAAAGGTATTGAGTTTTCTAAATAATTATATGAATATGCGTATGACATATTTATCATACTTGAAAATATAATTCCTACTATTATACCTACTATTATTAATACTGTAGGCACTATAAATATCCCTATAACCTTTAATATTTCTAATATATTATCTTTTGATATTCTGAAAGCTTTTGATAATATCTCAGAAACTGACAAATAATTTTTTCTTTCTTCCATAAATTCGCCTCCTTTTTATTTAATACTATACATATTTATTCTATCATAAATTGTTATATGATTGATATAATATATAAAATTGAATAAATAATTTATTATATAAATATATAAAGAGTACCATAAACATGATACTCTTCTATAAATTATAATTGTGTTGTTACTCTTATCGTTTGATCTCTTCTTGGCCCTACACCAATTATTGATATATTTACTCCTGTAAGCTCTTCAATTCTTGCTAAATACTTTTTAGCATTGTTAGGTAATTCATCGTAGCTTCTAGCATTTGCTACCTCTTCACCCCAACCATCAAATTCTTCATATATAGGTTCACATTTTGCTAAATCATTTAAGCTTGCTGGGAAATAATCTATAACTGTATCATTAAACTTATATCCTACGCAAATCTTTAATTTTTCTAATCCAGCTAAAGTATCTATCTTAGTTACGCATAATGACGTTAATCCAGATACCCTTACTGTTGTTTTTAATATAACAGCATCCAGCCAACCACATCTTCTAGATCTTCCAGTATTAACTCCATATTCGTGACCTTTTTCTCTTATCCATTCACCGATCTCATTATCTAATTCTGTTGGGAATGGTCCTTTACCAACTCTTGTTGTATATGCCTTTGCAATACCTATTGCATTAGTAATCATATTGGGTCCAATGCCTGATCCACTAGCAACTCCACAAGCGGTAGTATTAGATGAAGTTACATATGGATATGTACCGTAATCTATATCAAGAAGCATTCCTTGAGCACCTTCAAATAGAACTTTTTTATCAGCCTTGATTTCATTATATACTGCAACAGATGTATCTTTCACATAAGGTCTTAGTCTTTCTGCTAATGCTAAATATTTGGAAGCTATTTCTTCATAGTTAAGTTCTTCTCCACCTAAAACCTTAGTTATATAATCACTTTTAGCGCCTATGTTTTGCTTTAGTTTTTCTGTAAATACACTCTCATCTAAAAGATCACATATTCTTATACCACATCTTTCAAATTTATCTGTATAACATGGACCTATACCTCTTCCAGTTGTACCTATATCATTTTTTCCTCTTGATTTTTCCTTTAAAACATCCAAAATTTTATGATATGGCATTATAACATGTGCCCTATCACTTATTAAAAGTTTTTTAGGAGTAACATTAACTCCTTCTTCCTCAAGATAATCTATTTCTTCAAATAAAGCCTCTGGATCAACAACAACACCATTACCAATTACGTTTAATTTATCATCATGTAATATTCCTGATGGTATTAATCTTAATTTATATTGTCTATCTCCAACTTCAACTGTATGACCTGCGTTATTTCCTCCTTGAAACCTAACTATTACCTCTGCCTCTTCTGCAAGATAATCAGTCATCTTTCCCTTTCCTTCATCTCCCCATTGAGCTCCTAAAACAACAAATGCTGACATTTATATTGCCTCCTTGTTAAAGAACTTATTAAGTCCTTTATTTATAAAATAATTAATATTAATCTCCAAGTACAATATTAACAAAGTGAAAATAAACTTTCAACTTTTTTGCGAATATTTTTTTGCATTGTTTATATATAATTCGTATAATATATTTGTATCTATCTATATTCTTATTAAATTTAAAGTATTTATTCTATGAAAGGGAGTGTTATTATAAATATTTATGAAGAAGCTCTAAAATATCATGAAGAATTAAAAGGAAAATTTGAAATAACTTCTAGATGTAGAATTTCTAGTGAAAAAGATTTAAGTTTAGCATATACACCAGGAGTTGCAGAACCTTGCAAAAAAATTTATGAAGATCCTGATAATGCTTATTTATATACAAGAAAATGGAATACAGTTGCTGTAATTTCAGATGGATCTGCTGTTCTTGGTTTAGGTAATATAGGTCCATTGGCATCTCTTCCTGTTATGGAAGGTAAATCTATATTGTTTAAAGAATTTGCTAATGTAGATGCCTTTCCAATTGTTTTAGATACTAATGATGTTGATGAGATAGTTAACACTATAATAAATATATCACCAACTATTGGAGGAATAAATCTCGAAGATATATCTGCTCCTAGATGCTTTGAAATTGAACAAAGGCTAAAAGAAAAATTGAATATACCAGTTTTCCATGATGATCAGCACGGCACTGCTATAGTAGTTTTAGCTGGTCTTATAAATTCATTAAAGTTAGTTAATAAGAATATATCTAATATTAAAATAGTCATAAATGGTGCTGGTTCCGCAGGAACTGCTATTTGTAAATTATTAATTTCATTTGGAGCATCAAATATTGTAATGTGTGATAAAGATGGAATAATTCATAAATATAAGTATTATGAAAATAATTCAATGAATGAATTATCATCATTTACTAATAAAGAAAATTTAAAAGGAAACTTGGCTGATGCATTAGTAAATTCTGATGTATTTATAGGTGTTTCTGCACCTAATTTAGTGACAAAAGAAATGGCTCTTACGATGAATAAAGACTCTATAATATTTGCAATGGCCAATCCTATTCCTGAAATTTTCCCTGATGTTGCAAAAGAAGCTGGAGTAAAAATAATTGGTACCGGAAGGTCTGACTTTCCGAATCAAGTTAATAATGTATTAGCTTTTCCTGGAATATTTAGAGGCTCTTTAGATGTTAGAGCTTGTGATATTAATGAAGATATGAAAATTGCAGCTGCTCATGCAATTGCAAATTCAGTAGATGAAAATCATCTTAATTTTGATTTTATATTACCAAAGGCTTTTGATTTAAGAGTCCAAAAAGCTGTTGCTGAAGCAGTTAAAAATGCTGCAATAAAGAGTGGTGTATCTAGAATATAACAATTTAATTTTATAAAGGGAGGTTTTTAAACTTCCCTTTATATTTACATATTCTTAGATTTATCCGAGCATTTCTCCATAGATTTTATTATAGCACTTCTAAATCCACTGTTTTCTAATTCAATTACAGCTTCTATTGTAGTACCACCAGGAGAGCATACCATATCTTTCAGTTCTGCGGGATGTTTTCCTGTTTCTAATGCTAATTTTGCTGAACCTAATATACTTTGCTCTGCCATTTTATATGCTTTATTTCTAGGTATACCAAGCTTTACAGCAGCATCTGCCATAGCCTCTATAAACATGAATACATATGCTGGGGATGAGCCGCATAAAGCTATAAATGCATCAAAATATTTTTCTTCTAAAATTTCATATTTACCAAAATTTTCAAACAAAGCGCATATAATTTCTAAATCCTTTTGTTCAATATTAGAATTAGGACATATTGCTGACATTCCCTCTCCAACTAATGCAGGTGTATTTGGCATAGTTCTTATAATTTTATACTCCTTATCTAACCATGATTCCATATCTTCTAATGTTATTCCAGCAGCTATAGAAATTATTACGGCATCACTTTTTATATGACTTTCTAATTCTTTTAAAATTTGCTTATATAGATTAGGTTTTACAGCTAAGAATAATATTTCTGCTACTTTTGCTACCTCTACATTATCAAGTACACAATTTACTTTAAGTTCATTTATTATATTAACTCTTGATTCTTCACTTTTAGTTGATATAATAATGTTTTCCTTATTTATATTTGTTGAAGTAAGCAATCCCTTAAGCATTGCTTTTCCCATGTTTCCACAACCTATAAAACCTATACTTTTTTCCATTAACTTCACCTTCTTATAAAAATTCATTGTAAATAATTTTCTTAATTAATTATTATTTATAAAATTCCCCACTATACTCATAGGATAGCTTTTATTTAAATTCGCAAACTATTTATGAGGAGGGATAGTTATGAAAAATAATTTATTGCTCACAGATATAGAAAATAAAATAGATAATTTATTAGAGTTTAATCCTTTAATTGAAGATACAAAACCTATCATTAAATTAATAAATAAAGATAAATTTTATGATATTTATATTTCTCTTCGAGGTTTAACTAAGGAAGAAATTTTAATAAAATATGTAAATAACTTTCTTATTTTAAATCTCTCCTTAAAAAATAAATATAATAATAAAGTGAATTTTAAAAGAGCCTTTTACCTAAAAAATGTAGATATAGACAGAACAGAAAATATAGTTTGCGCTAATTTAATTTACTTTAAAATTCCTAAAAGTTAAAAATTGAAATTAAATTATTTTTAATTCTTCATTTTTAAATGGCTGTCTTTTTGACAGCCATTTATTCTTTATAAACTAATTCTAAATTAGCAAATTTACTATGTGCACCTATCCATGCCATTTTTACTGTCCCAACTGGGCCATTTCTTTGCTTGGCAATTATACATTCTCCTATATTTTTTTCTTCTGTTTCCTTATTGTAATATTCATCTCTATATAAGAACATAACAACGTCAGCATCCTGTTCTATTGATCCTGATTCTCTTAAGTCAGAAAGCATAGGTCTATGATCAGCTCTTTGCTCTGGCGCACGTGATAATTGAGATAAAGCAATTACAGGACATTCCATTTCCTTTGCTAATGCTTTTATAGATCTCGATATCTCTGAGACTTCTTGTTGTCTACTTTCACTTCCAGAACTACCACTCATAAGTTGTAAGTAGTCTATAAGAATCATATCTATACCATGTTCCATTTTAATTTTTCTACATTTAGATCTCATTTCCATTACACTTAAACCAGCTGTATCATCAATATAAATTTTAGCTTTTGATAAAGGTCCCGTTGCTCTTGCTATTCTTTCCCAATCATCGTCATCTAAATTACCAGTTCTAAGCTTTAGCATATCTACATTTGCTTCTGAACACAATAATTTATACGCCAACTGTTCCTTTGACATTTCCAGAGAAAATATAACTACACTTTTTCCTTCTCTTAAAGCTGCATTTTCAGCTATATTTAATGAAAATGTAGTTTTCCCCATAGATGGTCTTGCTGCAATAAGTACCATATCACCCTTTTGAAATCCTGATGTCTTTGCATCTAAATCTCTTATACCTGAACCAACACCTGTTATTGAGCCTTTATTATTAAATAGCCTTTCAATTTCTAAGAATCCTCTTTCTAGAACATTTGATAAAGCTTCATAATCATTTGATCCTTGTTTTTCTGCCAAATCAAAAATCTTTTTTTGTGCAAAATCTAACACATCATCCACTTTATTCTGTTTATTATAACTTTCTTCTATAATAGACGTAGATGATTTTATTAATTTTCTTAATAAAGATTTATCCTCTACTATTTTTATGTACGCCTCTAGATTAGCTGTAGTGATTACAGATGAACTTATTTCTGATATATATGTTACTCCACCAGCCTTATCTAACATATCTGTAGATTTTAAATATTCTAATAAGGTTACAAGGTCAACAGCCATATCCTGTGAAAACATTTCTCTAATGGCCTTAAATATAACCTTATGCCCATCTCTATAAAAATCTTCTTCATTTAATTTTTCTAAAGACTTAGCAATAGCACTTTTATCTATTATCATAGAACCAATTACAGATTGTTCTGCTTCTAAACTTTGAGGTAAACTCCTCATCATTGGTGCCTCCATATGTAACCTCCTTCCTCTTTTTAATATTATACATTATTATATCAAAGTTTTGTATTATTAAAAATAAAATTAAGCTTCCAAAAGGAAGCTTAATTTTATTTTTTAAAATACTATCTTCATTAGCTCTTCTATATTATCTATTGCTTTTACTTCTATATCACTTAAATCTAATGGAATTTCCTTTTCATTTGCTTTAGGAATAACTGCTAGCTTTATTCCCTTTCTTCTTGCTCCATATATCTTTTCAAATATTCCACCTACTGGTTTTATATTTCCTCTTAGCGATATTTCTCCTGTTATTGCTACATCTTGTCTTATAGGTTTTTCTAATAATGCACTTATTATTGCGATAGTAATTGCTGCTCCTGCTGATGGACCATCTATTCTTCCACCGCCAACAACATTTACATGTATATCATAATCCTTTATATCCTTATCAGTTATTCGCCTAATTACTGATGCAGCATTAAATACAGAGTCTTTTGCCATTGATCCTGCAGTATCATTAAATTTTATAGTTCCCATTCCTGGTTTCTTTGATTCAAAAGCAACTGCTTCTATTTCCAATGTTGATCCTATAAAGCCACTTACACCTAATCCATAAATATGCCCAACTTCATATTTATCCATATCTTCTATTATTTCATAAGGCACATATCTTCCTATAGAAATAACTTCTTCTACATCCTTAAGCTTAATTATATTATCATTTTCTTTTTTTGATGTATATAATGAATATCCATATGCATCCGCTAGTATATTAACAGCCTTTCTACCTTCTATAGTATATTGGCTTATAAATTCTGGAATACCATCTTCTAATATAACATTTAACTTTTTAGCAGCATTTTCAATTATACCTTTAATATCACTAGATGATAATGGTTCAAAGTAAACTTCAGTACATCTTGATCTTAAAGCTGGATTAATCTTACCTGGTTCCCTTGTGGTTGCTCCAATTAAAACAAAATCTGCTGGTGCTCCTTTTTCAAAAAGGTACTTTATATATTCGGGAGTATTTTCATCATCAGGATCATAATATGAAGATGAATATTCTACTCTTTTATCTTCTAATACCTTTAATAATTTATTTTGAAGAATTTCATCTAATTCACCAATTTCATCTATAAACAACACTCCACCATGAGCCTCTGTTACTAAACCTGTTTTAGGCTCTGGTACACCTATTTCGGCTAAATCCTTCTTGCTACCTTGATATATAGGATCATGAACAGAACCTAGAAGAGGATTTGTTATTTCTCTTGGGTCCCATCTTAATGTTGTTCCATCAACTTCAACAAATTTAGAATCCCCATCAAAAGGAGTAAACTGTAACTTCTTTGCTTCTTCTAATGCTAATCTAGCTGCTGAAGTTTTTCCTACCCCTGGTGGTCCATATAAAATTATATGTTGAGGGTATGGTGAGGACATTTTTGATATTAAAGATTTTATTGCTCTCTCCTGACCAACTATCTCCTCAAATGTTTCAGGCCTTAAAAGACTCATCACATTCTTATTAATCTTTTTTGAATCTAAACTTTCCAATCTTTCTAGCTTTTTAGTAGTTTTAGCACTTTCAGGCCCTTTTTGCTTTTTTATTATAGATAACTTAATATCATCCATAAATTTATCTTGTCTTTCTTGAAGTGCCTTCTCAACTTGTGTTTCCACTTTATTTTGAACATACTTTCTAGCTATATTTTCTGATATATAATAAATTGTATCTTCTAATACACCTCTTAATTCCTCTTCATTAGGTACAGTTTTTACACCTTTCCCATCTGAAGCAATCACATTTACTGCATATACTCTTTCACATATATTAGTGGAATTTGCGTATTTTTGAAGCTTAAATCTTACTATTCTTGCTCTTACAGCTCCTTCGTCTAATACATTATTTAATATTTGATTTATAACATTTACTTGTGCATCTAAAGATAATTCACTATCTAATATACCTTCTATATTTGTTTCGTCATAAGTCTTCAAACTTAGTCCTCCTTATGATTGCTGTACAATAACTTTAATCTTTGTTGATACTTCTGGATATAGTTTTAATTCTACATCATAAGATCCAGCAATCTTTATTGTATCCATAACTATTTTTTTCTTATCTATTGATAAGTTAAATTTCTTATTTATTAATTCGGCTACATCTTTACTTGTTATTGCACCAAATAATCTTCCACTCTCTCCGCTTTTAGCCTCAATCTTTATTTCTTTTCCTTTTAATTCAGAAGCCAATTTTTGAGCTGCTTCAATCTCTGCTAACTTTTTCTTTCTTTCATTTTCTTTTTTAGTATTTAATATATGAATATTATTATTATTTGCTTCTTCAGCTAATTTCCTTGGAAATAAAAAGTTTCTTGCATATCCATCTGATATATCAACAACGTCTCCCTTTTTTCCTAATTTTTTAACATCTTGTAATAAAATTACTTTCATGTTATTCACCCACCTTTAAATTTTTTTCTATTGATTGTTTTAATATTTTCATAGCACTCTCTATTGATATATTATTTAATTGAGCTCCTGCCATATTCATATGGCCTCCACCACCTATAGCTTCTAGTATAACTTGAACATTAACTTCTCCAATTGATCTACCACTAATAATTACATTATTATTAATTTCTGCTAATACAAAACAAACATTTATTCCTGATATATTTAATAATTCATCAGCTGCTTTAGCTGCCATAAAGCTCTTTTTTATTCTTTTAGGTGCAACTGCAATAGCTATACCCTTCTTTACTTCTGCTGATTTTATCGTATCTGCTATTATTAAATAATCTTCAAGATCATCCATAAACATTTTTTTAACTTCGATTGTATCAGCTCCGAGACCTCTTAAAAATGAAGCTGCATCAAAGGTTCTAACACCTGCTTTAAATGAAAATCCCTTTGTATCCATGAATATTCCAGCTAATAATCCTTCTGATTCTAATCTTGATAAGTTAGGCTTTTGAACCATATACTGGATGACCTCTGTAACCATTTCAGATGTGGATGATGCATAAACTTCTATGTAATTTAATATTGCACCTTCTACCATATCTGGACTTCTTCTATGATGATCTATTATTATTTTTCTCTGAGATTTTTCTACTATATTTAAATCTAACACATAACCTTTATTATGGACATCTACTATTATGAGTAGTGTCTTTTCATTTATTTGTTCATATGCTTCTTCTGTAGATATAAATAAATTATCATATCTAGAATCTTTTTTTAACTTTGATAGGAAATAATCAATTGCAGTAGTTTCATTACCCAATATAATATTGCATGGCTTACCTAATTGTTTTACTACTGATGATATCCCCACAGATGAACCAAAACAATCCATGTCGGGATTTTTGTGACCTAGAATAAAAACATTACTACTTTCATATATTAACTCTTTTAATGAATGAGATATAACTCTTGCTCTTACTCTTGTTCTTTTTTCTATTTCCCTTGTATTACCACCAAATATCTTTATCTTCTCGTTGCTTTTTACAACAACCTGGTCTCCGCCTCTTCCTAATGCTAACTCTTTTGCTGTAACTGCAAAAGTATTATTTTCAAGAGGACAGGTTCCACCTCTTCCAACTCCAATACTTAAGGTTACTTCAAATTTATTTCCTCTATCAATTTTAGATATATCCTCTAATATAGAAAATTTATTATTTATTTCTTCATCTATATATCTATCTTGTACTGAAAGAACATATTTATTAGAGTCATATTTTGTTATCATAGCTTTAAGTCTTTGAGCATATAAGTTTATTGTTTTTTCTATTTCTGCGACAAGCATAGGCCTATCACTATCTATGGTAGTTTCTAAAGCTTCTGCTAAATTATCTACTTCTATAAGCATTATACTTTCTTTAGTATTTTCTATATTTTTTAAATTACTTATGTCATTAAAATAAACTATATATATTTCTTCATTTAAATCATACTTTTCTACTTTACTAGCATATACTTTATATAGAGAATCTAATATTTTTATTTTTTGATGTAAATCTTTATCACATGTCAGTAATCTGGATAAATTTAATCCTCTTGCTATACTAACTACATTTAACCCTATAGGATTTTCATTTAATATAAACTTTTGAAATTCTCTATTGCACCAAAAAATTTCACCTGATTCTTTTATTAATGCTACTGGAAATATTAAATTTAAAATATTTTTATTTATTTCATTATCAATACTTTCCTTGATTTTTTCAATAGAATCTTCACTTTTTTCTCTAACCATATATTCACTTACATTAAATATGATAAATATTATAAGTAATATTGTCCCTAAAAGGGTACTTTTTATATAGTAAAATCCTAAACAAGCTCCTACAAATATAAGTGGTGTAATTATAGGCATAAAATCCTTAAGCCTTTTTCTAATTAAATCTTTCCATATCATAAAATTAATGGTGCTCCTTTAAATGTATTTGAAGCTTACTTAAACTTCTTCCATCCTTTTCATATTCATGTCCTTCAGCTATACCAACTTGTAATTTCTTTTTCATATCATCATCTACATCTTGACATGAATATCCTAATTTTTGCGCTAATACATATAATACAAGTATTGCACCTGATATACAATTTAAAATTGCGTTTTGAGCTACGTTGCTCCCTTTAGTAAGCAAATGATAGAACTCACCTATTATACATAATAAATTTGCTTTTAATTTTTCTATCATTTTTATATTAGCCATTATATTTAACTCATCTCTCTTCACCCTACTCACCCCTATACTAATACCCTGTATATATATTTTAATTATAATTTTATTTTATTGCAACAAATTATCATTTATTTTACAAATTTTGTAAGTAGTTGTTTTGCTTTGTATAATAAAAAACCCCTGATACGTCAGGGGCTTTTCTATATTACTCAGTTGTGAATGGTAATAATGCTATATTTCTTGATCTCTTTATAGCAGTTGTTAATTCTCTTTGGTGCTTAGCGCAAGTTCCAGAAATTCTTCTTGGTAATATCTTACCTCTTTCTGTTACGAACTTTCTTAGCTTAGTAATATCTTTATAATCTATTGCTTCAGCCTTTTCTACACAAAAAGCACATACTTTTCTCTTAGATCTTCTCATTTTTCCAGATCTCTTCATGTCTTTCATGCTAATTCCCTCCTTTTTATTAGACTATTAGAAAGGCATATCTCCATCATCTACCGGAGTCATGTCTTCCTCAAAATTCATTCCACCAAAATTACTTGATGAATTTGAATAATCAGAACCTGTATTTGAAGAGCCATATCCATTGTTATATGAATTTTGATCTCTTCCAGCACCACCATTGTTACCTGATCCAATAAACTCAAATGAATCTACAACTACATCAGTTGTATATCTTTTAGTTCCATCTTTAGCATCATAACTTCCTGTTCTAATGCTACCTGTAACTGCTAGTTGTCTGCCCTTTGTAAGATATTGTGCTATTGTTTCACCAGTTTTACCAAAAGCTATACAATTGATAAAATCAGTTTCGTCCTTTTTGAAAGGTCTTGTTACTGCTAAAGAAAATCTTGTTACAGCAGTACCACTACCAGCAGCAAAATTAAGCTCTGGATCTTTTGTTAGTCTTCCAATAAGTATAACCTTATTCATGACAATATCACCTCTTACGCTTCTTGTTTAACTATTATGTGTCTTAAAACACCATCAGTAATTCTGAATATTCTGTCTAATTCTTTAGGTAGTTCTGAATCAGCATTAAAGTTGATTAATGTATAGAAACCTTCGTTAACTTTTGCGATTTCATAAGCAAGCTTTCTTCTACCCCAAACGTCAACATTTTCTATAGTTCCTCCACCGTTTTCTATTACACCCTTAAATTTTTCGATAGCAGCTTTACAAGCTTCTTCGTCTAATGATGGGTGTAGTATGAATATAGTTTCGTACTTTCTCATCATTTTCACCTCCTCCCCTCGGACATTGGCTGTGCTTTACACAGCAGGGATTACAATTTAATATTGTATCATTATTCATTTTTTTTTGCAAGTTTAAATTAAAATTACTATAAATTTACTACCTTTTTAGCATCCTTTTGAAATTTGCTTCTTGGTAACATTATTATTCTTCCACATCCAGTACATTTTATTTTAATATCTGCTCCAAGCCTTATAACTTCAAATTGTTTACTTCCACATGGGTGCTGCTTCTTCATTTCTACTATATCACCTAAATCAAAAGTCTCTATCATTATTAAACCTCCAACCTTTTAATTCAATTTAATTTACTATCTTCCACTTACTATTTGAGTCTTTGGATATGGTATTTCTACTCCTGCTGAATCTAAAGCTTTTTTTATTTCTTTTCTTAGTTCTCTTTCCATCTTCCATTGAGATAACGGCCTAGACTTTCCAACTACTCTTATTGTAACACTTGATGCATTTAAAGATATCACACCTAAAACTTCAATATCTTCAGTAATTTCCTCTTTATTATTTTCTTTAAACTTTTCACACGTATTTTCAATTAACTTAATTGTATTATCTACATCTTCTTCGTATGCAATTTCTATATCTACCATAAATCTCATATTTCCTCTTGAATGATTAGTAACCTCTAAAACAGCTCCATTTGGTAATACATGAATATCTCCACTAAAATCTTTTAGTACTGTTGACCTAATCCCTATATTTTCAACAACACCACTGTAAGCACCTATCGTTACATAATCTCCAACTCCATATTGATCTTCAAATAGTATAAAAAAACCATTAATTATATCCTTCACCAGACTTTGTGCTCCTATACCAATAACAAATCCTACAGCACTTAAAACAGCCGCTGAAACCTTAAAGGTCTTTCCTATTACTATTGCTCCTGCTGAAAAATATACTATATATTTTAATGAGCTTTTAAGAATAGCTCCTACTGTAATAGCTTTTTGACTATTCATTGAAAAACTAAGTTTACTTTTTATTTGATTTTTTACAAATTTATCAATTATTTTATTTCCTATTTTTATTGCTAAGTACATTACTATAATTAAAAATATTATACTTATTGTTCTATTTAATATTAGCTCTGCAATACTTATAGTACTCTCCCAAGCCTTTTCCCAATCTACATTCAATATAATCTTACCATTATCACCTATTTTAGGACTTAGTATATTAGCAACTAAATTATGCATAAATCACCTCTAAAAATATTAAATAACTTCTTTAAAGCCATCTTTTTCCTTTATATATATGTCTTTATATTTTATTATATTTTTTAATATAATATAATCTATGTATTTTTTTTCTTCTATTCTGATGCAAATTCCACAACTTTGAGTTATTGCAGTAGGCGTAGGCATCATTTTAAAAATCATGCCTTCTTGCTTTAAAATCTTTTCTGCTGTCATTGCATCAAGTGTATTTTTAAAAACTATAATATAATAATTCATAAAATCCCTCCATAGGTTAATAATTTACTTTAATTATATTATATATATGTTTTAATTAAGAATCTATATTATTGCTATATAAGTATTTAAAGAAATTTAAATACTTATATAGCAATTGAAACTTTATGTTTTTGAAAGAATATATCAATTTATATATATGTTTTACTTAATAATTAATATAGTGTAATAATTAATAAAAGTACAAAGTAATAAATTTACAAATCTATTTATTACTTTGTAAATAATATGAAAATATTTTATAATTTCAATATAAGTATTATATATTTAAACTAAAAGGAGTAACCTATGAGTATTTATTTAGATAACGCAAGTACAACTTTTCCTAAACCAGAAAGCGTTCCAAAGGCAATATATAACTTTTTAACGAATGTTGGAGGAAATCCTGGTCGCTCTAATCATGATAATGCCTTGCAAACAAATAGGATACTAGTTGAATCAAGAGAGGCTATAGCTCAATTTTTTAATTATAAATCAATAGAAAATGTAATTTTTACAAGCAATATTACTACTTCTCTTAATATTTTAATAAATAGTTCTCTTTCTTTAGGTGATCATGTTATAACATCTTCTATGGAGCATAACTCTGTATTAAGACCTTTATTTAACCTAAAAAATCAAGGTTTAATAGAATTAGATATAGTTTATGCAAATAAATTTGGATTTATATCTACTGAAGACTTAAAAAATACAATAAAATCTAACACAAAGATGATCGTAATTAATCATGCTTCTAATGTAATCGGTAGTATTCAACCTATAAAAGAAATTGGTGATATATGTAAAAATAATAATATATTCTTTGTGCTAGATTCTGCTCAAAGTGCAGGTGTATTAGATATTGATTTTACAAAAATTAATTTAAGTGCATTAGCTTTTACTGGTCATAAGAGTTTATTTGGACCTCAAGGTATTGGTGGTTTTATAATTGATGATAACTTAAACAAATCTTGTAATCCTTATATTTTGGGTGGAACAGGCAGCCTTTCACACTCACTAACTCAACCTGATTTTTTACCCGATAAGTTTGAATCTGGTACGCTTAATATGCCTGGTATAGTAGGTCTTATGGAAGGTATAAAATTTATACAAAGTGAAGGTATTAATACTATATATAGTAAAAATAATTTTTTAAGAAATTATTTCATCGAAAAAATCAAAAATATTAATGGTGTAATTCTTTATGATGATAAATATAATAATAACTATACTTCTTGTATTTCATTTAATATAAAAGATATGGATACTGCTGAACTATCATTTACCTTGGATAGCGACTTTGGAATAAAAAATAGATCTGGATTACATTGTGCCCCTCTCGCACACAAAACTATAGGCAGTTTCCCCTCTGGTACTGTTAGGTTAAGCCTTAGTTATTTTAATACAAAAGAAGACATGGACTATACTATAAATGCTATTAATAAAATTTCTAAATTTAAATAGTGATAATGAATAGCTACCTCTCTTATTGTCAATAATTTCAATAAGAGAGGTGTTTTTATGAATGATATAATTAAGATAGACTCACTATTACCTAATTCTTATGTAGAAGTTAAAAATTACTTATACAATAACTTAAAAGATATAGTTTTTTCAAATAGAGATATAATTTTTGTCTGCATCGGTACTGATAGGTGTACTGGTGATTCCTTAGGACCATTAGTAGGATATAAATTAAAGAACATTTCTCAAAATAAGATTCATATTTATGGTTCTTTAGAAAATCCTGTTCACTCTAAAAATATAACTAATATAATTAATAAAATTAATTGTAACTTTAATAATCCATATATAGTTGCTATAGACTCATGTCTTGGAAAAATAAATAATATAGGCAAGGTATTTATAGATAAAAAACCCCTTTATCCTGGTTTAGCTGTAAATAAAAATCTACCTCCTATTGGTGATTTAAGTATAACTGGAATTGTTAATATTGGAGGAAGTTTTGAGTTCATAGTTTTACAAAATACTAGATTATATACAGTTATGACTTTAGCTGATTGCATATCTAAAGGAATAAATCATTTTATATTGAAAGTTTCAAGAGAAATGGAATATATTAATAAACCTTCTAAAATAAATTATTTACAAAAAAATAAGAGTTTATAGCTAATCCCTATAACTCTTATTTTTTATTTATCTTTTATTTATTGCCTCATTTAAAACATAAGATTCTTCTTCTGATAATTCATATCTTGATATTCCTTTATCCACCGGCTTAGCATATGTAGTGCTATCTTGCCTTGAATAAATCCCTGTAATTAAAACTCCATCATTATATGAATCTAGTATAGCTATTGAAAAACTTAAATCACTACCTACGTCTGGAAAAGCTTTATATCTCATTATAGCTATTTTATTTACACAGCCCTTCATTTCTTCTTTTATAACTTCACATTTATTAAGAGCTTCATTTGAATTTTCTACAGCTTTATCAATTTCTTCTAATTTTAAATTTATAAGTTCTTCTAAATTTTTATTATTTACGCCTCTCATCATTTTCCTATACTTTTTTTCCATTTTATTCACTGATCTTATTAATGAAATTACTATTATGAAAAGTAATAATATTATAACTACTAAACCAATAGTAATAAATGATGAATTTTCATTTATTGTATTTAATATGCTTTCCAAATTAATACTCCTCTCTAGAATTTATAACTGGATTTTTTGAATAATTATAATGTTTCACGTGAAACATTACCTAATAATCTTTTATAAATGTTTCACGTGAAACATTTATAAATCCATTATCTCTAATATTCTTTGTAAATCCTCATTAGAATAATATTCTATTTCTATTTTTCCTTTGTTATTTTTATTACTTATATTTACTTTAGTTCCAAAATAATTTTGTAGTTTTTCAGTTACATCTTTATAATATGGATTTATCTCTCTTACTTTATCTTTTTGTTTTTTTTCTATATTTAAATATTTTATTAATTTTTCTAATTCTCTAACAGATAATTTTTCATCTATTACTTTCTGCGCTATTTCACATTGAATTTCTGGATCCTCTATAGCTAGAAGAGCTCTTCCATGCCCCTCTGTTATAACTTCATCAATTAAATATTGTTTTACTGTTTCAGAAAGATTGGTCAATCTTATTACATTACTAATTGCAACTCTTGATTTTCCTACTCTTTTGCTTAATTCTTCTTGTGTTAAATTAAACTCACTTAATAGTTTTTTATATGCCATAGCTTCTTCTATAGGATTCAAATCTTGTCTTTGAATATTTTCTATTAAAGATACTTCCAATATATCTTTTTCTGTTAACTCCATAACTATAGCAGGGACCTCTTTCAAGCCTAAAAACTTAGCTGCTCTCCATCTTCTCTCTCCAGCAACTATAATATAATAATCTCCTTTTTTATTTAATATAATAGGTTGAATTATTCCATGTTCTTTTATAGATTGTGCTAATTCAGCTATTTTTTCATTATCAAAAGATTTTCTTGGTTGTTCATCATTACTTTTAATTAAATTTAACGATATAATTGAAGTCTTATTTTCATCTTTGCTTGAATTATCATTAGGAATTAAAGCGCCTAGTCCTTTTCCTAATGCTGATTTTTTATTCATATTAATCACCTACTTATTATTGCCTATTTAAGAATTCTTTTGTTAAAGCTTTGTAAGATTCTGCACCCTTACATTTTTCATCATACAACATTATAGGTAATCCAAAACTCGGTGCTTCAGCTAATCTTATATTTCTTGATATTGTAGTTTTATAAACCTTATCATTAAAAAAGTTTTTTACTTCTTCAAAAACTTCATTACTTAAGTTAGTTCTATAATCGTACATTGTCATTACAACGCCTTCTATTTCAAGTTCCTTATTTAGTGACTTTTTAACTAATTGAATTGTATTTATAAGCTGCCCTACTCCCTCAAGTGCATAAAATTCACACTGAATTGGTATTAAGACTGATTCCACTGACGTTAAAGCATTTATAGTTAATACTCCAAGAGATGGTGGACAATCTATAAAAATAAAATCATAATCATTTTCAACTTCCTTGATCTTATTTGTTAAAATAGTTTCTCTATTTTCCTTACTTATCATTTCTACTTCAGCACCTGCTAGTTCCATTGTTGATGGAGCTATATATAAGTTTTGTACTAACTCACTTTTTAAAATTACTTCTCTTAGCGAAGTTTCAGAAGTTAATACATCATACATTGAAAATTCTAGATTTCTTTTATCTAGACCTAATCCGCTTGTTGTATTGCCTTGGGGATCTATATCTATTGTTAATACTTTATAACCTTCCATAGCTAGGTATGCACATAAATTTATATTTGTAGTAGTTTTCCCTACTCCACCCTTTTGATTGAATATACAAACTTTCTTCATATAAAAGCTCTATTTTAGAGCTTCACCCCCCTTCTCATATTAATATTATATATAGTTTTAGATAATATTAAAAGATTAACATAATAAAAATTGATTAAAATAATAACTTAATTTAAATTTAGCCAAAAAAATAAGTATATTCTTACTAATTTAAAGAATATACTTATTTAAAAATTTATTTTTTGGGTATAGACACTGTAATTTGTATAAATTCATCTTCATCTTTAAATTTATACTCTGCTGGTATATTAAACTTATCAAATACTTGCTTTATAGTATTAACATATAATTTTGCTGGAAAAACACTTTTTATCTTTTTATTTTTATTATTATTTAATTCTTCTCCAGCTAATTTTAGTAACTCTTTATTAACTGCTTCTTCTGTTGATTTGACATTAAGAGAATTTTTAATTATCTTTTCTATAACTTTTAATTGTAATTCCTCATTTGGTAGAGATAATAAAGCTCTTGCGTGCCTTTCTGTTAATTTATTCTCTATACAAAGCTTTCTTACATTAGAACTAAGTTTCAATAATCTTAATTTATTAGCTATAGTTGATTGCTTTTTACCCATTCGTTTTGCTAATTCATCTTGAGTAAATTTATGATCATTTATAAGATTATAATAAGCTTCTGCCTCTTCTATAAAATTCAAATCTTCTCTTTGTAAATTTTCTAATAATGCAATTTCAGCAGATTGTGTATCTGTAATTTCTATAATATTACATGGTACATCTTCCAAATCTGCCATCCTAGCTGCTCTCCATCTTCTTTCTCCTGCAACTAGTTCAAAGTTTTCTCCTCTTCTTCTCACAGTAATTGGTTGAATTATTCCATGTTCCTTTATAGATTGAGATAACTCTTCTAATGCCTCTTCATTAAAAAATCTTCTAGGCTGATAAGTATTTGGAAATATTTTATTTACACTTATGTTAGTAATTTCTCTTTTCATATGCACCCAATCATCCCCTATTTCTCTAAATTACCATTTTATTCAATAAATTAAAAATTCTATTTTCTTGTCTAAATTCCTTCTTTTTATTCCTTATTATTATAAGACAAATTCGCTTAGTATAAATTAATTATTTACAAATCCATCTATATATCTCAGAAAAAAATTATTAATCGACTATTTTTATTAAAATATATTGTAGAATATTCTATTTTATTGGTTTTTTATTTACTGTTCCAGCTTTTCTTGGATATATTTTAGGACACTTATTTATCTTTTTTACTTCTACTATATTATGTTTTAAATCTGAGTCCTCTATATTTACTTCAATTATATCTATTAATTCTCCTCCTAGGGTAGCTATGGCCTTATTCCCCTCTTTAAGTTCCTCTTCTATTGCAGGGCCCTTTAAGGCAACAAAATATCCATTAATCTTTACATATGGTAAACATAGTTCTGATAATACTGCCATATTAGCTACAGCTCTTGAATGAATTGTTGTAACATTTTTCAACTCTAAAGTATCTATAACTATATTTAAAAAGTTTATTCTTTTGTTTAATGAGTCTAATAATGTTACTTCTACACTTGGATTCATTATTGCTATAGGTAATCCTGGAAATCCAGCTCCTGTTCCTACATCTATTATAGTTTTTGCCCCTTTTATTGATTTTGATTTAAAAGCCTTAATGCAATCAATAAAATGCTTTTTTATAACCTCTTCATCTTGTGTTATTGCTGTAAGATTTACTTTTTCATTCCATTCTTGAAGTAGTTTCATGTATTTTATAAATTGATTGTATTGATGCTCTGATAATTCTAATCCTACTTCTAATGATGCATCTTTCATTAATTGAAAATATTCCATGCTTTCCTCCACATAAATTTATTTCTTATGTTGATGTTCTAAATAAATTAATAAAACAGATATATCTGCTGGTGATACTCCTGAAATTCTTGATGCTTGCCCTATACTTATAGGTCTTACATTAGATAATTTCTGAATAGCTTCAGTTCTTAACCCTTTAACATCTTTATAATCTAAATCTTCAGGAATTAATTTTTTTTCAAATTTCTTAAATTGTTTAACTTGCTCTAATTGACTTTCTATATATCCTTCATATTTAGTAATTATATTTATTTGTTCTCCTATGTCATCCTTATATTCTGGTCTATCTATATCTAAATCCTTTAAAATAAAATAATCTAATTCAGGTCTCTTAATAAGTTCATAAAAACTAATTGGTTTTTTAAGCTCAGTAGATCCTAAAGAAATCAAAAAGTCATTTACTTCTTTTTTATTAGTTATTTGTAAACTTTTTAATCTCTCTATTTCACTTTCTATACTATTTTTTCTTTTTAGGAACTTTTGGTATCTTGCCTCTGTTGCAAGACCTACATTATATCCTATTTCAGTTAGTCTAAAATCTGCATTGTCTTGTCTTAATAATAACCTATATTCAGCTCTTGAAGTCATCATTCTATATGGCTCATTAGTACCCTTGGTAACTAAATCATCAATGAGAACTCCTATATATCCATCAGATCTTGTTAATATCATAGGCTCTTTATCTTTAATCTTTAAAGCTGCATTTATTCCTGCTACTATGCCTTGCGCAGCAGCTTCTTCATATCCTGAACTACCATTTAGCTGTCCTGCTCCATATAATCCATCAAAATCTTTAAATTCTAGTGTTGGTTTTAATTGAGTTGGATCAATTGAATCATATTCTATTGCATATGCTGTTCTCATTATTTCTACATTCTCTAAGCCTGGCACAGTTTTTAACATTTGTATTTGTACATCCTCTGGAAGTGATGAAGACATTCCTCCGATATACATTTCTTCAGTATCTTCGCCTTCGGGCTCTATAAATAACTGATGTCTTTCCCTATCTGGGAATCTCATAACTTTATCTTCTATTGATGGGCAATATCTAGGCCCTACTCCCTCAATTAATCCATTATACATTGGTGATCTTGAAATATTTTCTCTAATTACATCATGAGTTTCTTCGCTTGTATAAGTTAACCAACAAGATACTTGTTCTCTTGAGATATCTCCACTTATAAATGAAAATGGAATTATTTTCTCATCACCTGGTTGTTCTATCATTTTTGAAAAATCTACTGATTTCTTATTTATTCTTGCTGGAGTACCTGTTTTAAATCTTCTTAATGATATTCCTAAATCTATTAATGATTGTGATAATTCATTTGCTGCTGATAATCCATTAGGGCCACTATTATATGTTACATCACCTATTATTATTCTAGCTCTTAAATAAGTCCCAGTTGTTAATATAACTGCTTTGCAACTAAAATATCCACCATTTTTAGTTAGAACTCCTCTAACTTTTCCATCTATAACATCTACTTCTATAACTTCAAGTTGTCTTAAACTAAGATTCTCTTGATTTTCTAAAACATTTTTCATTCTACTTTGGTATTTTTTCTTATCTGCCTGAGCTCTTAATGAATGAACTGCTGGTCCCTTTGATGTATTAAGCATTCTTGATTGTATATATGTATTATCTATATTAATTCCCATTTCTCCGCCCAAAGCATCAATTTCTCTTACTAAATGACCTTTTGCAGTTCCTCCTATATTAGGATTACACGGCATCATAGCTACAGAATCGAGATTAGTAGTACAAATCAATGTTTTTAATCCCATTCTCGCTGTTGATAATGCCGCTTCACATCCTGCATGACCGGCCCCTACGACTACTACATCGTATTCTCCCGCATTATATTTCATCTTTATTTCTCCTACTTTCCACAACAAAATTCCTTAAATATTTTATTAACTAAATCCTCTTCCAATTCAGAACCTGTAATTTCTCCTAATGCTTTTAATGCTGCAGTAACATATATAGAAATTAAATCAAGAAACTCATTATTCTTAACTCTTATAAGCGCATTATCACAATTTTCCTTGGCTCTTATTAATGCTTGCTTATGTCGTGAATTGGATATGATTAAGCTTTCGCTATCTATTTTACCATTAAAGAACATATTCTTAATCTCATTTTTTAATCCATCTATTCCAATATCTTCTTTAGCTGAAATTTTTATTATATTTTTAAAATCCGATAATATTGTATTATCTAATTTATTTTCTAAATCAATTTTATTTAATAAAATTATTGATTTTTTATCTTTTATAGTTCCTATTATTTCAATATCTTCTTTATCTAAACTTCTAGATGAATCTAATACTAATAAAACTAAATCTGCTTCATTTATCTTTTCTCTGGATTTTTCAACCCCAATTTTTTCAACTATATCTTCTGTATCTCTTATTCCTGCTGTGTCTATAATTTTTACTGGTATTCCATCTAAATTTATATATTCTTCTATCACATCTCTAGTTGTACCAGCAATATCTGTAACTATAGCTCTCTTTTCCTTTAAAAGTACATTCAATAAAGATGATTTTCCAACATTAGGTTTACCTACTATAGCTAAACTTAATCCGTCTCTTATTATTCTTCCTTCATCAGCTCCCTTTAAAAGCTTATTTATAATTTCATAAGCTTCCTCAAGACTCTCTTTAACTCTTATAGGAATAGCTGGGTCAACTTCTTCATCATCCTCCGTGAAGTCAACAGCATATTCTATTAAAGCTAAAACATTTAATAAATATTCTCTAAGCTTATTTATTTTTTGTGATAGAGATCCCGTACTTTGCATCAATGCAGATTTCATTGCTAATTCTGTTTTAGCTGTTATTAAATCCATAACTGCTTCTGCTTGCGATAAATCTATACGCCCATTTAAAAAGGCTCTCTTTGTAAATTCACCTGGCTCAGCAAGTCTTGCTCCTGCCTTGATTGTCATCTCTAAAACCTTATTTGTTGATGTGACTCCACCATGACAATTTATTTCCACAGTATCTTCAGCCGTAAAGCTTTTTGGCCCTTTCATATAACTTATTATTACTTCATCTATTAAATCCTTTGTATCTATATCAACTATATGACCATATTTCATAGTATAAGTCTTCATATCTCTTATATCTTTTCCGTTCTTGGCATTAAATATCTTAGATACTATATCTAAAGCTTTATCTCCTGATACTCTTATAATAGCAATTCCACCTTCTCCAATTGCTGTTGATATAGCACAAATTGTATCAAATTCTTTCATGTCTATCCTCCTTATTAAAAAATCCATTGTGGATTTTTACTTTATTTATTCATTAGCAAAATTTAATTATCATTATTTATATTATATCCCAAATTAACTAATATTCATTTTACAAAACTATTGAAATTAAGTCAAAAAAATAAAGGGTAGGAAAGCCAATTGGCCTCCATACCCATTTACTTCTTTATGTCTACAACAATTCTTCTGTGAGGCTCATCACCTTCACTAAATGTATATACATATTCATTATCTTGTAAAGCAGAATGTATTACTCTTCTTTCATAAGGATTCATTGGTTCTAGTTTATAAGGTCTTCTAGTTTTTCTAACTTTATATGCAGTTTTTTCTGCAACTCTTTTTAAGGTTTCTTCTCTTTTTTTTCTGTAATTTTCAGTATCTAAAACTACTTTTTTATAAGGAATATCGTGTTCTTTATTAACAACTAATGATGATAAGTATTGTAAGGAGTCTAATGTCTCTCCTCTATATCCAATTATTAAACCCATCTTTGGACCATTTAAGTCTATATAAATAACATCATCAACTTCTCTAATTTTTATTTCTGATTGTACTCTCATATTATCAAGAATAGATCTTAAAAATACTCTTACTTCTTCCTTATAATCTCTTTTGACTTTTACTAATATTTTAGCAGGTTTTGTCCCTATAATATTCAAAAATCCTTTAGATCCTTCATCTAGAACCTCATATTCAATTTTATCCTCTGTGAGCTTCAATTCTTTTAATGCATTATTTAATGCTTCATTTATGGTTTTACCTGTCATTTCTAATATTTTCATACCCTATTCACCACCTAGTAAATACTAAATATAATAAATCTTAATTTTTTTTCTTAGTCTTTGGCGTTGCTTTTTTGGCATTTTGAATAGTCTTTAAGTTTGCCTCTTCCTCTTTAGCTTCTTTTTTCTTTTTATATGGTAAGTAATTTAAGAAGTAAGTTTGTGCTAATTGAATAGCTCCACCAATTATCCAGTAAATAACTAGAATTGATTTAAAATTGATTGCCATTACTCCCATCATACCTGCCATCATAATATTCATACTTCCCATATTCATAGGACTATTATCATTTTTAGGCATTGACTTAGTTAAAAGTAAGCTTGGTAAATATGTGCTTAAAAATGCTAATACAGGTAATATGAAATATCTATCTTTTTCAAATACATCTATTATCCATAAAAATGATGGATTTACTACTAAGCTTTTATCTATATTATAGAAAACATAATATAAAGCAAATAGTATTGGTAATGGTAATAATGTTGGAAGACACCCTCCAAACATACTTACATTATTTTCTTTCATACATTTTGAATATTCAGCTTGCATCTTTTGGGGATCATTTGCATATTTCTTTTGTATTGCATTTAATTCCGGTTGAATTTCCTGCATCCTCGCATTTGATCTATTAGCTTTTATATTTAATGGAAGTATTAACAATCTAATTATTAAAGTAAATATTGTAATTGTTAGTACATATGAAGCACCACTTGGTTCCATGTTAAATACTGATAAAATAAAACCATGAAGTCCATCAAATATAATAGTCAAAAAATTTGTTATTGGTTGTAAGAATTTCATCATCTTTTATGCCTAACCTCCTTATTTTACAGGATCATACCCACCCTTTGCGAATGGATGACACCTTAGAATTCTCTTTATAGCTAAAAAACCACCCTTTATTGCTCCATATTTATTAATAGCATCTATTGCATATTGAGAACATGTAGGAACATAAATACATGTTGGTGGTCTCATTGGTGAGATATATTTTCTATATAAATATATAGTTTTTAGCATTACTTTTTTCATTATTTATATAATCCTGCCTTTAAAAAAAGTTTTTTCATTGATTCTTCAACATCAAAGAAACTTTTATCCTTTATAGCACTTCGTGCTACAAATACAAAATCATACCCCTTTTTAATATCTTTTTCATTTAGTCTATAGCTTTCAGTTATCAATCGTTTACTTCTACTTCGTACTACACTATTGCCTACTTTTTTACTTACAGAAATTCCTACCTTATTATAAGGAAGCTTATCCTCTGTTTTATTTTTCTTATTATTAAAAATATATAAAACTAAAAGATTATTAGCTAGCGACCTTCCCCGTCTATATACTAATTTAAATTCATTATTCTTTCTTAATCTGTACACCATTGGAACTTCTATACTCCTTTTTTTTCCGCTATTGCAGAAAAAAGGCCACTATTTGCGGCCCTTATGCTGTTAATTTTTTTCTACCTTTTTGTCTTCTTCTTTTAAGAACAGTTCTTCCTGATGAAGTTTTCATTCTCTTTCTGAATCCATGTTCCTTTTTTCTTTGTCTTTTTTTTGGTTGGTATGTCATGAACATTTCACTACACCCCCTTCGAATTCTAAATTTCTATAGTAAAAACTATAATTCCTAATTTTAAATTTACCTTATTATTATATATATATCACGATTTTATGTCAATACACTATAATTTTCAAATTCTGTTGATAAATATAAATATATTAACATATAAATTTGTGGATAACTTCTTGAATACTCTATTTAACTTATGTTATTATTAATAATGAATGTGAATAGTTTTATTTATACGACAACTTATCCACAGCTGTGGATTAAATTGTGCATAACTTGTTTGCTTTTTCTTTATTACTTATCTATTTATACCTATTTTTAGCGTAAATATTACTTTTATACCATGTTAATAATGTGTAAATTTGTACATACTTATACTGTGGATAATTTTTTTATGTTTATAACATCAACATAATTATTAACATGTGAATATTTTTATTATTAGTTATCAACAATCATTTTCATATGTTAATAACTATGTTTATACTATGTTATTAATTATTTAATAACTTTTAAAATTTTTTTTATGGAGGATATAAAATGAATAATGATCTTAAATCATTATGGGAAAAAACATTAAATATAATTAAAGGTGAAATGAGTGAAGTTAGTTTTAATACATGGATTAAAAGTTGCGAACCTATTTCTATATCTTCCAATATAATAAAAATCAGTGTGCCCAATTCCTTCACTCAAGATATATTGGAAAAAAGATATAAGGATTTGGTTGTAAATTCTATAGAAGCTGCTTGTTCTAAAGTATATAATGTAGAATTTATAGTTGCATCTGATATTCAGGAATCTGAAGATAAGGAAGAAAAAATCTCAAAGATAGATAATAAATCATCATCTATTATCGTAAACGATGAAATGTCTAGTACTTTAAATCCTAAGTACACATTTGATTCATTTGTTATTGGTAATAGTAATAGATTTGCTCATGCTGCGTCCTTGGCAGTAGCTGAATCTCCAGCTAAAGCATATAATCCCTTATTCATTTATGGTGGAGTTGGTCTTGGTAAAACTCACTTAATGCATGCTATAGGACACTATGTTTTACAAAACAATACTACTGCTAAAGTTGTATATGTTTCTTCAGAAAAATTTACTAATGAACTTATTAATGCAATAAGGGATGATAAAAATGAAGAGTTTAGAAATAAATATAGAAGTGTTGATATCTTACTTATAGATGATATCCAATTTATAGCTGGCAAAGAAAGAACTCAGGAAGAATTTTTCCATACATTTAATGAATTACATGATGCAAATAAACAAATAATTCTATCGTCTGATAGGCCACCAAAAGAAATACCAACTTTGGAAGATAGATTACGTTCTAGGTTTGAATGGGGCTTAATTGCTGATATTCAAGCACCAGACTTTGAGACTAGAATGGCTATACTAAAAAAGAAAGCTGATGTCGAGAAATTAAATGTAGCAAATGAAGTTATGGTTTATATTGCAACAAAAATTAAGTCTAATATTAGAGAACTAGAAGGAGCATTGATTAGAATAGTGGCATATTCCTCTCTTACAAATAGACCTATTACAGTGGAATTAGCAAGCGAAGCTCTTAAAGATATAATATCAAATAAACAAAATAAAAATGTAACTATAGATGTTATACAAGATGTTGTTGCTGGATATTTTAATCTTAGAATAGAAGACTTAAAATCTCAAAGAAGAACTAGAAATATAGCCTATCCAAGACAAATTGCAATGTATTTAAGTAGAAAATTAACAGATATGTCTTTACCGAAAATAGGAGAGGAATTTGGAGGAAGAGATCATACTACTGTTATACATGCATATGAGAAAATCTCTGATAGCTTAAATACTGATGAAAGTCTACAACACACAGTAAATGATATAACAAAAAAGCTAACTCAAAATTAATCAACAACTGTACATAAATATATTTAATTATTTGTGGATAACTCTTAAAAACAATATCGTCTGTTAGTACTGTGGATAAGATACGTAATTTTTGCTTCACTTATCCACACTATTTTTTTATAAACAATTTAGACAATTCAATGGTTAGGGGTACTTATTAACATACTCACAGCCCCTACTACTACTATTATTAATTTATATCTTATATATTTATCTATATCTATACATCTTATATGTATATAACTTAAGGAGGTTTTTATATGATATTTATTTGTGAAAAACAAAAAATACAAGAAGGTATATCAATAACAAGTAAGGCTATAACAGGAAAAACAACTATGCCTATATTAGAAGGAATCTATATAGATGCAAAAAAGGAAGGATTAACATTAATAGGATCTGATATGGATGTATCTATAGAAACAAAGGTTGAAGCAGATATTCTTGAGGAAGGAAAGATAGTAATAGATGCAAAGATTTTTGGAGAAATTATAAGAAAGCTACCAAATTCAGATATAAAAATAGAAACTTTAGAAAATGACATAATTCAAATTACATGTGAAAAATCAGTGTTTAACCTAGTTTACATGAATGCTGAAGATTATCCAGCTATACCAAATATAAATGAAAATTTATCAGCTGAAGTTCCTCAGAATATACTAAAAAATATGATAAAAGGAACATCTTTTGCTATAGCTCAAGACGAAACTAGACCAATACTTCAAGGAATATTATTTGAAGTGAATAATAAAAATTTAAACTTAGTAGCTTTAGATGGATATAGATTAGCTATAAGAAATGAGTTTTTAGATAATGATAATAATCTAGAAGTTGTAATACCTGGAAAAACATTAAATGAAGTTTCAAAAATATTAGAAGATACATCTGATATAGTAAAAATAACATTTACAAATAATCATATATTATTTAATTTAAATAATACAAAAATTATTTCAAGATTATTAGAAGGTAAATTTGTAAATTATTCGTCTTTATTACCTCAAGAGCATAAAATATTAGTTGATGTAAATAAACAACAATTACAAAATTGTATAGAGAGAGCATCTTTAATGGCTAAGGATAGTAATAGCAATTTAATAAAACTAGATGTTCAAGAGGATACAATGATAATAACATCCAATTCTCAATTGGGAAAGGTTAGGGAGGAATTGAATATAAACTTGCAAGGAGAATCTATACAAATTGCATTTAATTCTAGATATCTTTTGGATGTATTAAAAAACATGGATGATGATGAAGTTAAATTAGAAATGACATCAAGTGTTAGCCCTTGCGTAATAAAGGGTAAGAATATAGATAATTCAAAATATCTTGTTTTACCAGTAAGGCTTATAAGATAGAAAGGAGAAAATGCATAAAATATGAATAAAAATGCATTGAATTGGAAATGAATGAAGTTAAAATAAATACAGAATTTATAAAATTGGATTCCTTTTTGAAGTGGTGTGGAGTTGCATCTTTAGGATCAGAAGCGAAAATGTATATTTTAGATGAGATGGTAAAGGTTAATAATGAAATTTGTACTCAAAGAGGAAAGAAAATTAAAAAGGGTGATATAGTAGAATTCGATGGTGAAGAGTATAAAGTTATTTAAGAACTATATTGCATTTACTATTACCTTAACAATTACTTTTATTCTTTTTATATGTTATAATTAAAATAGGTGTTAAAAATGTATATTAAAAGACTTCAAATGTTAAATTATAGAAATTATAAATCTTTAAATATAAAACTTGGTAAAAATGTAAATGTATTTATGGGAGATAATGCTCAAGGTAAAACCAATATTCTTGAAGCAATTTATTATTGTGCATTTTCTAAATCACACAGAACTTCCAAAGATAGAGATTTAATAAATTGGAATTCAGATAGTGCATATATAAGTTTACTTGTAGGTAAAGATAGGCTTGATAAGAATATTGATATAAATATATTAAAGGATGGGAAAAAAGCAATAAAGATAAATAAAATTAAGGTGTCTAAAATAGGAGAATTATTTGGAAACTTTAATGTTGTTATGTTTTCACCAGAAGATTTAAAGATTATAAAAGATTCACCAGGAATAAGAAGAAAATTTATAGACATGGAATTATGTCAACTAAACCCTAAATATTACTATAATTTAGTTCAATATAACAAAATTTTAAATGAACGTAATGTTATTTTAAAAAATAGGAATCTAGATAAGGAAATTTTAGATATATATGATATTCAATTAGCAAATTATGGGCATCATATAGTTATAGATAGAATTAATTATATTAATAAATTAAACTTTTATGGTAAAGATGTACATAGAGAAATATCTTCAGGAAAAGAAAATATAGAATTTAGATATATAAGTACAATAAAGGACTTGGAAAATATAAAAGTTAACTTCTATGAAACATTAAAGAAAAACAGGAAGAAAGATATTGAAAAGGGAATTACGAGCATTGGCCCTCATAGGGATGATTTTATTGTTCTTATTAATGATATAGATACAAAAAGTTTTGGATCTCAAGGACAACAAAGAAGCGCAGTTCTTACAATGAAATTTTCATCTTTAAAAATAATAAAGGAAATTACATCAGAATATCCAGTATTATTATTAGATGATGTTTTATCAGAGTTAGATTTTAATAGAAAGAGGTACATTTTAAGTACCATTGGGGAGATTCAAACTATAATAACATGTACGGGAATCGAGGATATAACTAATTATTTAGATAATACATCCAGATTATTTAAGGTCAAAGATGGAGAAATCCTAAATTAAGGGAGGAATTCTTATGTTTTTACATTTAGGAGAAAATGTAGTTGTTCCAGTCAAAGATGTGATTGGAATATTTGATTTACAAACTACAATGTATAGTTCTGACACAAGCGCTTTTTTAAGAATGGCGGAGGAAGATGGGTTTGTAGAGAGGATTTCTAAAGAAAAACCAAAATCTTTTGTTATAGCTGAAGTTAATAAAATGAGTAAAATTTACTTATCTCCAATTTCATCTTCAACTTTAACAAAAAGAACTAATATAGATTATAATCCATAATTCCAATTTTAAATCTTCATGTGATTATAATAAAATTTAATTTAAGGAGGAGATTATATTGGAAAATAACAGACAAAGTTATGATGAAAATCAAATTCAGGTTTTAGAAGGCTTAGAGGCTGTTAGAAAAAGACCTGGAATGTATATAGGAAGTACCAGTTCAAGAGGATTACATCATCTTGTTTATGAAATAGTTGATAACAGTATAGATGAAGCTTTGGCTGGGTTTTGTACAGATATATCAGTTACTATTAATGAAGATAACTCAATAACAGTAATAGATAATGGAAGAGGGATGCCTACAGGAATACATCCTAAAATGGGGAAATCAACAGTAGAGGTTATAATGACAGTTCTTCATGCCGGAGGAAAATTTGGTGGTGGAGGATACAAAGTATCAGGAGGACTTCATGGTGTTGGTGCATCAGTTGTTAATGCACTTTCAGAGTGGTGTGAAGTAACAGTGTGCAGAGAAGGTGAAATTTGGAAGCAAAAATATTCTAGAGGAGCCGTTGTAACTGATTTATGTAAGATAGGAACAACTGATAAACAAGGAACTATGGTATCATTCAAGCCAGACACTGAAATATTTGAAGAAATAGAATATGATTTTGATATATTATCTAATAGATTGAGAGAGTTAGCATTTTTAAATAAGGGAATTAAAATTATATTAGAAGATAAAAGAGAAGAAGAAAAAGTGGAGCATTATTTCTATGAAGGTGGTATAAAGGAATTTGTAGCATATCTAAATAGAAATAAGGAAGTACTACATGAGGAGCCTATTTATGTTGAAGGAGAAAGAGATGGAATAATAGCTGAAGTATCACTTCAATATAATGATAGTTATACTGAAAATCTATATTCTTTTGCTAACAATATAGATACAATAGAAGGTGGTACCCACTTGTCAGGATTTAAAACATCTTTAACAAGAGTTATAAATGATTATGGTAAAAGATTTAATCATTTAAAAGAAAATGATAAAAATTTATCTGGTGATGATATCAGAGAAGGATTAACAGCTGTAGTTTCTATAAAAATATCTGATCCTCAATTTGAAGGACAGACAAAAACAAAGCTAGGAAACTCTGAAGTTAGAGGTGTCGTGGATTCAATAGTAGGAGAAGGGGTATCTATATTTTTAGAAGAGAACCCTAATATTGGGAAAATAATAATAGAAAAGGCTTTGATGGCAGCGAGAGCAAGAGATGCAGCAAGAAAAGCAAGAGAACTAACAAGAAAATCAGTATTAGAGCGTTCATCATTACCAGGGAAATTAGCTGATTGTTCATCCAAAGATCCTAGAGAGTGTGAAATTTATATAGTAGAGGGAGACTCTGCAGGGGGATCAGCTAAGCAAGGAAGAAATAGAAGATTCCAAGCTATATTACCATTAAGAGGTAAAATATTAAATGTTGAAAAGCAAAGATTAGATAGAATCTTAACTGCAGATTCTATAAAATCAATGGTTACAGCGTTTGGTGCTGGAATTGGTGAAGACTTCGATGAAGAAAGATTAAGATATAACAGAATAATAATAATGACAGATGCTGACGTAGATGGAGCTCATATAAGAACTTTACTGTTAACATTCTTCTTTAGATATATGAGAGGATTAATAGAAGGAGGACACGTTTATATAGCCCAGCCACCGCTTTATCAAGTAAAGAAAAATAAAAAGGAGTACTATGTTTATTCTGATTCAGAACTTGAAAAGTTATTAGGTGATATCGGTGGAAAAGATAATGCAACTAATATACAAAGATATAAAGGTCTTGGAGAAATGAATGCAACTCAATTATGGGACACAACTATGGACCCGGAAAAGAGAGTACTTTTAAAGGCAACAATAGAGGATGCGATAGCAGCTGACGAAATATTCACTATATTGATGGGGGATAAAGTAGAACCAAGAAGAGAGTTTATTCAAAAAAATGCAAAGAAAGTAAGTAACTTAGATGTTTAGTACTAAAACGAGGTGAGGTACATGGATTTAAACGAGGGAAAAGTTATTCCTATAGATATAAATAAAGAAATGAAGAGATGCTATATTGATTATGCAATGAGTGTTATTGTAGGTCGTGCATTACCTGATGTTAGAGATGGATTAAAGCCAGTTCATAGAAGAATACTACATTCTATGAATGAGCTTGGAATTACGCCAGATAAAAGTTATAGAAAATGTGCAAGAATAGTTGGAGAAGTTTTAGGTAAGTATCATCCACACGGAGATACATCAGTTTATGATGCACTAGTAAGATTAGCTCAAGATTTCTCAATGAGATATATGCTTGTTGATGGCCATGGAAACTTTGGTTCTGTAGATGGGGATAGTGCAGCAGCAATGAGATATACAGAAGCAAGAATGAATAAAATTGCATCTGAAATGCTAAGAGATATAAATAAAGATACAGTTGACTTTATACCAAACTTTGATGGTGAAGAAAGGGAACCGGTTGTATTACCATCAAGGTATCCAAATCTTTTAGTAAATGGATCATCTGGGATAGCTGTAGGTATGGCTACAAATATTCCTCCACATAACTTAGGGGAAGTAATAGATGGAACAATAATGCTTATAGATAATCCAGAAACAACATCCTTAGAATTAATGACTGTCATTAAAGGGCCTGACTTTCCTACAGGTGCTACAATTATGGGGAAATCAGGAATAAGAGCAGCATATGAGACTGGAAAAGGTAGAGTTATAGTAAGGGCAAATGCAGAAATTGAAGAAGAGAATGGAAGACATAAAATAATTGTTACAGAAATACCATATCAAGTTAACAAAGCTAAGTTAATAGAGAATATAGCTGACTTAGTAAAAGATAAAAAAATAACCGGAATATCAGACTTAAGAGATGAATCTGATAGAGAAGGTATGAGAATAGTAATAGAATTAAAGAGAGATGCTAATCCAAGTGTAGTATTAAATCTTCTATATAAGCATACAAAAATGCAAGATACATTTGGAATTATAATGTTAGCTTTAGTTAATAATGAACCATTAGTATTAAACCTTAAACAAGTATTAAGTAATTATATACAATTCCAAAAAGAAGTATTAACCAGAAGAACTGTATTTGAATTAAATAAAGCAGAAGCAAGAGCACATATACTAGAAGGTTTAAGAATAGCCCTTGATAATATTGATGAAGTTATAAAAATAATAAGATCATCTAAAACAACAGAAATAGCCAAAAATACATTAATAGATAGATTTGGATTAAGTGAAAAGCAAGCTCAGGCAATCCTAGAAATGAGATTAAGAAGATTAACAGGATTGGAAAGAGACAAAATAGAAGAAGAATTTGAAGAGTTGATGAAGTTAATAGATTATTTAAATTCTATATTAGCAAGTGAAGAAAAACTTTTATCAGTAATAAAAGAAGAGTTATTAGAAATTAAGAATAAATATAATGATCCAAGAAGGACTAAGATAGAAAAAGTAGTTAATGAAATAGATATAGAGGATCTTATACAGGAAGAAGAAGTAGTAGTTACATTAACACATTCAGGATATATAAAGAGAATATCTGCAGATACATATTCTGCACAAAGAAGAGGGGGAAGAGGAATACAAGCAATGTCTACTAAAGAAGATGACTTTGTAGAACATGTAAATATTACTTCAACCCACTCAGATGTTTTATTCTTTACGAATAAGGGAAGAGTTTATAAGCTAAGAGCATATGAAATACCTGATGCGGGAAGAACGGCTAAAGGTACTAATATAATAAATCTTATAGCAATAGAGCAAGATGAAAGAATAGAAACAGTACTTACAATAAGAGATGATGTAAGTGAAGGATTCTTATTTATGGGAACTAAGCAAGGAATAGTAAAGAAGACTCCACTTTCAGAGTTCAAGAATCTTAGAAAAAATGGATTAATAGCCATAAACCTAAGAGATGGAGATGAACTTTTAAAGGTTAAGGTTACTCGTGGAGACGCAGATATAATAATAGTTACACAAGATGGTAATGCTATTAGATTTAATGAAAAAGACGTAAGATCTATGGGTAGAACTGCATCAGGAGTAAGATCTATTAATCTAAGAGAAGATGATATTGCAGTATGTATGGATATCGCTGTAGAAGGAGAAGATTTACTTGTTATTAGTGAAAATGGTTTTGGAAAGAGAACTCCTATAACAGAATATAAGAGACAAAAAAGAGGCGGAACAGGTTTAATAACATACAAACTATCAGAGAAGACAGGTAAGGTTATAGGTGCAACTGTATGTAAGATAGATGATGAGCTTATGTTAATAAATACAAGTGGAGTAGCAATAAGAATAAATGTCTCAGGAATATCAGTTACAAGCAGATCTGCAATGGGTGTAACTCTTATGAGAACATCAGAAGAGGAAAAAATAGCAGCAATTGCTAAAATATCAGGAACTGGTGAGGATAAAGAAGAGCAAATAACTATAGATGAAAATAGAATAGATGATGAAATAAAGAGTGAAATAGCAGTGGTAGATGATTCAGATAATAGTTTAAAGGATTTATTAGATATATCAGAAGACGAAGAATCAAAAGATGATGAATAAATGAGAAACCATAAGTATATATAAAGATTTAAAAATAATAAATTGCAATTATCAATATATAGGTAATTGCAATTTTTTTATATGAATAAATTAAAAAAGAATAAAAAATAATAGAAATAAGCTATATTATAACGTAATCTTATCCAGGCGTATCAATAATAGTATAAACTAAAAAAAAATAGAAAAATGGAGTAAATAAAAAATAAATTTGAAAAATAAATACATATATATATAACTATATTAAATTTAAATGATAAGATAGATTCTGTCGCTAAGATATGTGACAAAATAAGTCAAAAAAACTTTTAAGAAAAGTTGTTGACAAAAAGAAAAACAAATGATAAGATAATGAAGTCGCTTGAGAGCGATGAAGAAAATG
>NZ_BAAACH010000033.1:0-101528 GCF_039521405.1 Clostridium sartagoforme | reverse complement strand
AGATATTCCCATATATTGTTACTTTAATAGCATTAGTATTATTCTCTAAATCATCTCAAGCACCAAAGGCTTCTGGAGAACCATTTGATGCTGGTAAGAGATAGGATTTTAGTTAAAAGAGAAAAGTTAAAAGTTAAGTAATTAATGTAGAAATTCATTCAAAGAATGAATTTCTACTAAAATATTAAAGAGTTTATATAGTTCATAGGAGTGAATTATATAGATTCTTTTTTTATTTTATTACTTTAGGTTTTAAGGAGGTATATGTTTTAAGATTAATTTAAGGTAATGATGTTATCTTATTAATATCAAATGATTATTTAATTGAAATTTTAGGAGGAAGATTTATGAGTAAAAAAGTTATAGCAATGTTAGCAATGGCATCTTTATTTATAGTAGCTACAGGATGTTCAAATAAAGAAGCAAATTCAAATAAAACTTCAGTAGCTAGCAAAGTTGAAGTGGACACAACAATAACATTAGGAGATACAATTGTTGTAGATGGAGAAGGAGTAGTAGTTGAAAAAAATAAGGTTACTATAAATTCATCAGGAACATACAGTATATCAGGAACATTAAGAGATGGACAAATAGAAGTTAATGCTGGAGATGAAGACAATGTACAACTTATATTAAATGGAGTTAATATAACTAACTCAACTAGTTCCGGGATATATGTAGCAAATTCTAAAAATACTTATGTAATATTAGAAGATGGAACTAGCAATGAAGTTACGGATGGTGAAAATTATATATTTGAAGATATCTCAACAGATGAACCGAATGCAGCAATTTTTAGTAAAAGTGATTTGTTTATTAGTGGAACAGGATCTCTTAAAGTAAATGCTAAATATAATAATGGAATAACAAGCAAAGATGATTTAGAAATAGCAGATGGAACTATATCAATTGATTCAGTAGCAGATGGTATTAGAGGAAGAGATTCAATTACTATTTCAAGTGGTAATATAATTATTAATTCACAGGGAGATGGTATGAAGTCTAATAATGATGAAGATACAGAAAAGGGTTATGTATTAATTGAAGGAGGAACAATTAATATAACATCAGGTGAAGATGGAATACAAGCAGAAACAGTTGCAACAATAACAGGTGGAGATATAACAATAAATTCAGGCGGTGGAAATGAAAACACATCTAAAGTTCATAGCGATTTTAGAGGCTTTGGAAAAACTCAGGGAGCAGCAGTAGAGCAAGATGAAGAAATAGATACAACTAGTACAAAGGCCATAAAAGCAGCAGTTAATGTTAAAATTGATGGAGGAAATATCAATATAAATTCAGCTGATGATTCAATACATTCAAATGATAAAGTTGAAATTAATGGTGGAACTATTAATATAATATCAGGTGACGATGGAATTCATGCAGACTCAACAATAGATGTAAATAAGGGAGATATTATTATAGTAAAATCATATGAAGGTATAGAAGCAGAAACAATAAATATAAATGATGGAAATATAAAAGTTACTGCAAGTGATGATGGAGTAAATGCTTCAGGCGGAAATGATGGATCTTCAATAAATGGAAGACCAGGACAAAATAATTTTGCTTCAGCAGGAAAGGGAACAATAAATATTAATGGTGGAAAAATTGTTGTAGATGCAAGTGGAGATGGTCTTGATGCAAATGGATCAATATATATGAAAGATGGAACAGTTATAGTAAATGGTCCGGAAGACAATGGTAATGGGTCATTAGATTATGATGGAGAATTCCAAATTACAGGTGGATTATTAATTGCATCTGGAAGCTCAGGTATGGCTCAATCACCAAGTGAAACATCAAGTCAAAATTCAATTAATATATTCTCAGCAATACAAGCTAATACACTAGTCCGAGTTGAAGATTCAAGTGGAAATGAAGTAGTAACCTTTGTTTCAAGCAAGAATGTTCAATCAGTAGTAATATCTTCAGCAAATATTAAAATTGGAGAAACTTACAAGGTTTATACTGGAGGAACATCAACAGGGTCAGTAAATGATGGTATATATTCAGAAGGAAGTTATTCAGATGGTACGGAATTAGAAAGTTTTACAGTATCAGGAGTAGTAACTAACATAGGTCAAGTAACTGGAGGATTTGGAGGCCCTGGTGCTGGGATACTTGGTCAAGGAGAATTCCCAGGAGGAGAAATGCCTAAAAGACCTTAATAGAATATTTTATTGACAAGTAGTATATACAAATAATTTATAAATTATTTGTATATACTATGTTTTGTTTTTTTATGCTTATAATAAATTAAAAAATATTATGCAAATAATTATCAAATTACTAATAATAAACATATGATATATATTATGTAATAAGATATATTGACAATATTGATATTCGATAATAGAATTATATTGTAATATATGGTAATTATTTTATAAATTTAATATCGAATATCGATGTTTGGAGGTGGCAAAGGATGCCAAGAGAACAATTTCAGAATTTAACTGAACCAATGTACTATATATTAATATCTTTAATAGAAGAAAGATGTGGAGTAGATATAATGGCATCAGTTGAAGAATTATCTAAGGGAAGAGTTAATGTAGGACCGGGAACATTATATGCCCTTCTTGGTAGATTTGAAAAAGAAGGAATGATTAGGGAGACAGAAGTTGTTGGAAGAAAAAGAAGTTATATAATTACTGAAAAAGGCCTAGAAATACTTAAAGATGAATATGAGAGATTAATAATGTTAATTAAAGATGGAAAATCTTTTTTTGGAGGAATTTATGATGATATTTAGAAATAAAAAATGGGTTGTATTTAACTTTTTACCATATGAGCATAAAAGCTTAGAAGATTATTTAGAAAAGATGGCATTAAGGGGTTGGATATTAGAAAATATAAAAGGATATTATTTAAAATTTAGAAAAGATACTCCTAAAAAGTTAAGATATTCAGTAGATGTATTAGACAGCATATCCTTTATGGATGGAAAAGATACTGATAAAGCTCTAGAATATAGGGAATATTGCAAAGAGGCTGGTTGGGAATTTGTTTGTGAAAGAAATAAAATACAAGTTTATTGTAGTGAGCTAGATGAAGAAAGAATAGATATTCATACTGATGAAGTGGAAAAGTTTAATACTGTTAGGAAAGCATCATTAAAATATGTACTTTTAAATCTGATAACAATCATATGCCTTTTACTTGGTCAATATATTGCGACAATTGGAAGTTATAGTGCACACTTTTTAGCGAATCCATTAGGTTTAGGAACATTTATATTTGTTATTATTTTTTCACTTCATGAAATAATGGGATTAATTACATTTTTAATATTTAATATTAAGGGGAAAATATCTATAAATAATGGAAAAAAAGTAAGTTATAATTTAAAGAAAATATCATTAGTAAGAAGAATTATTTATTGTTTAATGTCTATTGTTTTATTTATAGCTTGGCTCTCCTTTGCTATAGAATCTGATGTTAGTATTTTAAAAATAGTTATTATTTTAGTTTTTTTAGTACTTGCATCAAATTATATAATTAATTTTATTAAGAATAAGAATATTAAAAATAAAAAAATAATAATTCAAGGAGCTTATCTAGTATTAACATTAGCAATATTTTTTACTATTACTAATATGATTTTTAGAGATGTATTTATTAAAGACTATAATTATAGCGATAAAATGTTAAATAAAGTAGATAATTTAAAAATTGAAGATTTTAATGATGTTAGTAAGGAAGATTCATTATATTTTAGAGCAGAGAAAACACCAGTAGCTGCTTATTTGTATTATGGAGATGAAGGAGAAAAAAATTACTTAAGTTATGAAATTTTTGAAAGTAAATATAAATGGGTAGTTGAGTATAATTTTAATAAGAGGATAAAATTTGTAAATAAAATAGGGGTAGAATATATAGAAAAGAAAACCAGTTTACCAAAAGATATAAATGTTTATATGAATGAACATGGACATCGATATACAATAATATCTCAAAATAAAATGGTAGAAATATCAAGTATGGATAATGTAAGTGAAGAAGAATTAATTAATGTGGTTTATGAGAAGTTATTTGAAAAATAAATAACAAACAATAATAAGAAACATTTTAAATTTTATATGTTATATTTTTGAATTGTTTCAAGTTATTAATATAGATAATAAAAATTCAGAAGTAATTAGAAATGATGGTATAAATTTAAGAGAAGATATATTCAAAGATATTAATATAGAATAATAGGAGAGATTATGATATTAAAAAGAATGTTTAAGTTTATATGGTTAATAGCCTTATTACCAACAATCATATCGGGGTGTGGAAATATAAGTTATAATAACAATAGTCATAAAGAGGTTATATCAAAGAGAAATGAAATGATTAAGACTATTACTCCTACAGAAGCTAAGGTAGATTTAGGGACATGGATTGGTGTAGATATGGCAACTATTAATTATGCCTCAAATGATAGAATAGTTATTCACGGAAACTTTGGACTTTTTATTTATGATTTAAATGAAGAGAAAATTATTAGGGGTATTGATGTTAAAGCTATAGGGTGCGGATCTACTCAAGGTGATAATGTATGTGTTGTTTCTGTTAGTAAGAATGGGAATATAATAAGATTACATCCATCTAGTAGTGAAAATATGTATGTTTATAACGTTGAAAATAATACTTTGATACGGACTAAATATGAAAAATCTAATGACGAGCTTAAAACTTTAATTTTAGAGGAAGAGTTTAAAAGTTATGATGGAGAATATTGCTATTCATATATAAAGCTTGAAAATGAAGAGGTTAGTTATTTAAGATGTCCTAAATCAAACATGGCAATAGATTTACAGTATATAAAGAATGATAAAGTTTATGATATATTTAAATAAATTTTAATTTTTATAATTTCCTTCATTAACTTGTTAATCATAAATGTTTTTAATAATAGATAATAGTGGAGATAGATTAATTAATGTGGTTTATGAGAAATTGTTTATTAGCAACTTAAAGTAATTAAATATAAGAAAGCGGAGATAAATAGATTAGGATCATTTCACGTAGTCTATTTATTTTCGCTTTTATACAATGACTTAATTATAAACTTTTTCTTCAAAACCAGCAAAATTTAGTGAAATATTTAAATTACCATTTTTGCATCTTAATTCATCTATAAATTTCTTTTGATCAACATCAAGTTTCATATGAATAATATAGTGAATTTCAAATAGTGAGCCAAAATCTCTAGTTTTTATAGTTTCAATATTCCATGAGTTTGTATATTTATTTAGTATGTCATCAAATATTCCATCATAATTTAAATCTTCAGGAATTGTAATTTTAAGTTTAGAAGTTTTTGTTCTAGGCATAGCAAATCTTGTCATATCTAGGATAACTACTAAGGCGCAGAGTATTAAAGTAAATATAAAGGCATATCCCACATAACCCATCCCACAGGTTAAACCAACAGCTAAGGTGAAAAATACATAAGTTATATCTTTTGGATCACCAGGTGCACTTCTAAAACGTATAATTGAAAATGCACCTGCTAAGCTAAATGCTCTTGCAACATTATTTCCTACTAAAAGTATGATAATAGCAATTATTACGGGTAGCATTATAAGTGTTACTGTAAAACCTGGGGCATATCCCTCTCTTTTATGTGTCTTCATATAGGCAAGACTTATAACTAGTCCAAGAATAATTGAAGATATAATAATTAATAGTGCGTTTACTAGAGTAAATGATTCTCCAGTAGTTGATGAAATGATAGTTTCTAACATGCGTTGTCCCTCCTATTAGAATAATTTGCATTTAAGCAATATTTCATATATTCATTTCCATATTTCGAAAAGTGAGTGTTATATATTGATAATTCAGAAAGAACTTTTGTAAACCAAACAGGTATTGCTCCAAGTATTTTTACCTCCATAAGATAATGATTTTCTTTTAGTAAATTTTCACCAAAGCTACCAAGTTCAAGAGCTAAGTTATCACGTCTAGTAATTATATTAGAATCAAATGTTATTCTAAAATCACTATTATCTTTTCCAAAGAAGGCTTTTCTGCTATAGCCTATATATACAGTTGGGTTAACTTCATTATTAGTTAAGTGGTATTCTATTTCATTAAGAACTTGATTATTAATGTAATCAGAAGTAGCAGGTTTTTCCCTTAATTCTAAGAACCTATAAGCCTCATTCAAAGTTAAAGTAGCTCTACGTTTATTTACTATACCATTAATTTTTTTCTTTAACTCTAAAAAAACTCTATCATCCTTACTATTAGGTACATTATAGCTCCTTAATCTAAGTTTTTCTTTATAATAGGGTTTGTTGATTGAATTTCGAATTATGTGACAGTCAAGTGTGTCATAATATATATTATAAATATCATAGTTTTTCCCATCTTTACAATATTTATCTGGATTCATATAGTTTTTTAAAATTGGAATAAGTTTGTTATATTGTTTCTCATTTAATATAAATTTTTTTTCAAATCTTTGAAATGATTTTATTGCCATACTATTACCTCCTATTGAATGATCTTTATGAAGTAATTATATAAACCTAACCTTAAAGAAATCTTAAATTAAAAAATAAATTTAAATTAATGTATATTTATATATCTAAAAATAGTAAAATTACAATAGTTAGAAATTAGTTTTAAGGAGAAAAAGAATGTGAAGTTTAAGAAAATCTATATAGGAATAATAGTATTAGGTATTTGTATGCTTAGTTTATGGATTATAGCAAACCACAAAAATGATAAAGTAGCTATAAGAGGAGTAGTAACAGTAATAAATGAAGAAAATGAAAAGGGTAATATTTTAGTAGAAGGAAATATTGAAGAAGATACAGAATTTGATAAGGCAAGTATTTATATAACCCAAAGAACGAAAATTATAAAAGAAGAGGCAAATGAAAGGTTAAAATTATCAGATATTAAAGTAGGAGATAAAGTAGAAGTGATAATTACAGGACCAATAAGAGAAAGTTACCCTGTTCAAGTAGATGCTAAAATTATAAGAATAAAATAAGTAAATATTGTCATGAAACTATAGGAGGGAAAAGTGAAGATTAATATATATCAAGTAGACGCTTTTACAAGTAAAGTTTTTAAAGGGAATCCAGCAGCTGTTTGTATTTTAGAAAAAGACATAGATGATGAGTTAATGAAAAATATTGCCCAGGAAATGAATTTATCAGAAACAGCATTTGTAAAACCATTAGAAAACTCTAATATAAGTGAGTGTAATTTATTTTCTTTAAGGTGGTTTACTCCAAAAGTAGAGGTAGATTTATGTGGTCATGCAACTATAGCAACATCGAAAATTTTATTTGATGAATTTAATGTAAAAGAACAAGAGATAAAATACAGAACTCAAAGTGGAATACTTACTGCTAAAAAGGAAAATGAAAAAATAAGTTTAGACTTTCCAATAGATAAGCCTTTAAATTTTCATTTAACAAAAGATGTATTAAAGGCTATGGGCATAATAAATTATTCAAAAGCTATAGTAGGTAAAGAAACAAGAAAACTTGTTATAGAGTTAAAAGATAAAGAAGAGGTAATAAATTTAAAACCAAACTTTGAGATATTAAAATCATTAAATTTTGGAACTAATGTAAAGGGGATAGCTGTTACTTGCATAGGAGATGAGAAATATGATTTTATTTCAAGGTACTTTAATCCATGGGCAGGTATAAATGAGGATCCAGTGACAGGCTCGGTTCATACCTTATTAGCTAATTATTGGAGTAATAAATTAAATAAAACAAAAATTATTGCATATCAAGCTTCAGATAGAGGTGGAGAAATTTCATTAGAATTGTTAGAAGATGATAGAGTAAAATTAAGTGGTGAAGCAGCTATAGTATTAAAGGGAGAATTATATCTTTAAATTTATGGGGGAGAATATTAGTATGGATAAATATAATAACATTGATGATGAAAATATACTAATACAAGATATTTCAAGACAAGATTATTTAAGATTATTAGCTAAACAATATCAAAGTATTGCAGAAGCATCTACAGAAATTATTAACTTAGAAGCAATTTTAAACTTACCAAAAGGAACAGAACATTTTCTAAGCGATATACATGGAGAATATGAGCCTTTTATACACGTTTTAAAAAATGGATCTGGAATGGTTAAAAGGAAGATTGAAGATATATTTGGAAATTCATTAATGGAAAGTGAGAAGAAAAGTTTAGCAACTTTAGTATATTATCCAGAACAAAAATTAGAGATAGTCTTAAAGGAAGAAAAAAATATTAACGATTGGTATAAAATAACTTTATATAGATTGATTGAGTTATGTAGATTTGTTTCATCAAAATACACAAGGTCTAAAGTTAGAAAGGCTTTGCCAAAGGATTTTGCTTACGTTATAGAGGAGTTACTACATGAGCAAAGCAGTGAAGTAGATAAGCAGAAATATTATGATAAAATAATTACTACAATTATTGACATAGATAGAGCAAATGAATTTATTATCGCTTTATCTAAACTTATACAAAGATTAGTTATTGATAGGCTTCATATATTGGGAGATATATATGATAGAGGACCGAGACCAGATATAATACTAGATACATTAATTAATTATCATTCAGTCGACATACAATGGGGAAATCATGATATGCTTTGGATGGGAGCTGCAGCTGGATCAAAGGTATGTATAGCAAATGTCTTAAGAATTTCAGCAAGATATTCTAATTTAGATATAATTGAGGATATCTATGGAATTAATATGTTACCATTAGCAACATTTGCACTGAAATACTATAAAGATGATTTATGCAAAAATTTTATTCCAAAAGTAACTGATAAAAATATATATAGCAACTCTGAAATTGATTTGATTTCTAAAATGCATAAAGCAATAACTATAATACAATTCAAACTTGAAAACGATATAATTAAGAGAAATAAAGAGTTTGAAATGGAACATAGGCTGCTTTTGAATTATATAGACTATGAAAAAGGAACTATTAAAATAAATAACAATATATATGAGCTTAATGACAAGACCTTTCCAACTATAGATAAAAACAATCCATATAAACTTACAAAAGAAGAAGAAATATTAATTGAAAAATTAGAATCCTCTTTTGTTAATAGTGAAAAACTACAAAGACATATTTTGTTTTTATTTGAAAAAGGAAATATTTATTTAAAGTATAACGACAGCTTATTATTTCATGGATGTATTCCTCTAGATTCTAATAAAAATTTTTCAAGTATGAATATACAAGGAAAAGAATATAGTGGTAAAGCGCTTTTAGAAAAATTTGAATCTTTAGTGAGAGAAGGATATTTTAGTAAAAGGGATACAAGAGAAAGAGACTATGGAATGGATATAATGTGGTATCTTTGGACTGGGGCAAATTCATCACTTTTTGGTAAAGAAAAAATGACTACTTTTGAAAGATATTTTATAGATGACAAATCTACACATAAAGAACATAAGAATCCATATTATAAATGGAGAGATGATGAGGAAGTATGTAAGAAAATCCTTAGAGAATTTGAGGTTGATCATATTGAAGGAAGGATAATTAATGGACATGTTCCAGTTAAAAATAAAAGTGGAGAAAGTCCTATAAAAGCTAATGGTAAATTGATGGTAATAGATGGCGGATTTGCTAAAGCTTATAGAAGCCATACTGGAATTGCAGGATATACATTAATATATAATTCTTATGGGTTTCAATTAGTTGCTCACGAACCATTTGATTCCACAGAAGAAGCTATAGTTAAAGAAAGAGATATTCTTTCTACAACAATGATAGTAGAAAAGAGATTAGAAAGAAAAAGAGTTAAAGATACGGATGTTGGTATGGAATTAAAAAGTCAAATAAGAGACTTAAAAATGTTACTTACAGCATACAGAAAAGGATTAATAAAGTAAAGTTTAAAATTTATGAATATCTAAGAAGAAGATATATATTAAAAAGCTATATCCAATTGAAGTTATAATTTTCAATTGGATATAGTTTTTTATTGGAGTAAACTATTTTGTAACCAAAAAGTAATTATGAAAAAATTTGGTTGTAAGTTAAAATTAATATATATTGTAATTATATGGGGTGGGATTTGTGATGAGAAAGAAGGTAGTCAATAGTAATATAGCTTTTATATTAGCTTTAATAATTTTAATAGTAGTTGGAATTTTAATATTTATTAATTTTAATGAAAAAGATAAATATGAAAACGAGGGAATAAATATGACAGAAGAAGAAAAGGTAATAGTAAATGAAGTTATTAAATTAGCAGAAGAAAAAATAGGTTTAGAATATGTATGGGGCGGAAAAGGTGAAATTATGACTGAAGAAAGGTTAGATGAACTTATAGGTTATTATGGAGATAAGTACTACCCATTGAAAAAAGAAACATATATAGGAAATCAAGCCTTTGATTGTTCAGGATTAACTTATTGGACTTATAGGGAAGTAACGGGAGTTGAAATTGGCTATTCAACTTTTGAACAAGAAGATATATTACAGGGATATGAGGTAAGTGAAGAAGATTTGCAGCCAGGAGACTTAATATATACACCAGGTCATGTAGTTTTATACAAAGGTAGAGGAGAAATAATAAATGCATATAATAAATTGCCATATCCAATTGGAGGAGTTAAAAGTGGCAAGCTTTATTTAGGTGATGATAGTGTAATATATAGACCCTTTGATTATATAAAATCCTTAGAATAATAAATTTTTAGGGAACTTTTTACCAGCTATAAAACTCTTATATATAGTTAATAGTTAAGGAGACAAGGTTTGGGGGGAAGAAGCTTGGAGCTAGAAGTTAAGAAGGCTATAAATGGTGATAAAGAAGCTCTTTTAAAACTAATCATGAGTGAAAAAGATAACTACTATAAATTAGCATTTGTATATATGAAAAATGAACAAGATGCTTTAGATATATTACAGGAAATGATAGTAGTTTTATATAAAGAAATTCCAAAGCTTAAAAAGCTTGATTCATTTTATAGTTGGAGCAAAACAATACTTGTTAATTTATGTAAAAAGGAGCTATCTAAGAGAAAGAAATATGAAGATGCTAATTTAGAAAATATGCCAAAAGAAGATACTTTTAATGAATCAGAAAATAAAATTTATCTAAAATCTCTTATAGAATATTTAAATGATAATCAAAAAGAAGCTATTAGGCTTAGATATTATTTAGATTATACTTATGAAGAAATTTCTGAAATTATGAAAATACCATTAGGAACAGTAAAATCTAGAATAAATAAAGGTATTAATAAAATAAGAAAAATTATAGGTGGTGATATAAATGATTGATTTAGATAAAGAATTAAATAATCTAGAAGAAAAGGCTTTAAAAGCTCCACCAGAATTTGAAAATTTAATGAGAAAAGCATTAAATAATACAAAAAGAGAAAATAAAAAGAAAATAAATTTAAACAACAAATATATAAAAATAGCTTTAATATTTATAGCATTTATATTCATTTTTAATTTAAGTACAGTTTCTGCAATGATAAAAAAGCTAATGGGATATGATGATTATTTTTCTTATAATAGTTATGTGAAAAAACTTAATAATAGAGGGGAACTTCAAGAGGTTAATAAATCAATAGAATTTAGCAACGGTAAAAAAATAACCATAGAAGCAGTTGTTTATGACAATAAGTATCTTTCTGTTTTTATGAGAGGAAGCATTGCTTATACGGATAGCTTTTTACCGACAGATGAACCTAATGAAGAATATGATTCTGCTAAACATAAATCTGACATAAGAATTTTAGATGGGGATTTTGCATCAGGTTCAAGTGCATTTAGTGAAAAAGATAAAAATGAAGATACATTAAGTGTATGGACCTTTAAAATAGGGGAAAATAAAAAAGATTTTACTTTAGAAATTACAGAAAAAGGCGAAGCTAAGGAGGTAACTGTAGATATAGATTCATCTAAGATAGTTAAAATTAAGAATATAAGGCCAGAAAATAATGAAATTCAAATAGATGGAGTAAGTTTTATAGTAAATAATTTAAGAGTTAGTCCACTTGCTATAAATTTAGATTATTCAGTAGTTTCTGATGATGAAGAAAAAATTGAGGCTATTCAAAAAAATGATGGAAACTTCTTTAATGAAGGTATATATATTAGGCCTGATATAGAGGGTAGAAATATCGAAAGAATGGGTGTAGTTGCATATGATGAAAAGGAAGCTATAAATAATGGTATTAGAATAGTTGAAAACTTTGTTTTAAAGGACTTAGCTATAGACAAATTTAATAAGGCTAAGATAGTTATAGAATCAGCAAACTTTAGCGAAGCTTTAAATATTGATATTAAGAGTAATATTAAAGATACTTGGATAAATGATAATTTATTTATAGAAGAGTTAAAATATGATGAAAAGAAAGAAGTGGTGGATATAGCTTATTGGAGTAAATATAAAAAAATATGGTTTGATAAATACGTGCCTTATGAAATACTTCCTTATGATGGAGTTATTTCATATGAGGATTCAATTCATAAAAGTAATATAGATGATTTTTTAGGTAAGGATTATAGAAAGTTTATATTTATGAGAAGACAGTTATATATTGGAGAGAAAGAAAAGCTTTTTGAAAGCAAAGGTTTTTTTGTTGCTCATAATAAAGCATTAGATATTAAGAAAAAAGATAGGACTATAAATCTTAAAATTAATTATTAGTTAATTGAAAATTACAAAAATATTGACAATATAAAAAATAAGATTTATAATCCATATTAATAATAAGCATAACGAAGATTTATAAGTTATTATATTTCGGAGTATAAGATTATGAAAAGCTGTGATAAGAACAAGTAGTAGTTAGTAAAACTTACAGAAAGTAACCGGTTGATGAGAGGTGCAAGATAAGCTAATTATGAATACATCTTTGAGCTTCACACCAAATGAAGTTTTAGCATAAGGAAAATATAATTTAGAATGATAGTTATATTAATTTATTAAAATTTAATTTTGAAAACTCTATCAGAGTTTTTTCATTAATTCTACATTCTGCATTTTACATTTTTCATTCTGCGAAGCATTTAGTAGGCTGTGACGTATTCCTTGCACACGTTATAGTGCTAGAGTATTACCTAGATATTTTCTGGAGTACTTGAAAAGGTAGGCAATGTGAATTGTCTATGAACTTAAGGTGGTAACACGAAGTTTTATCTCTCGTCCTTTTGATATAAGGGGTGGGAGTTTTTTTATTTCTAGAAAAGTATAAAATTTTGAGTATGTCCACTAGTAGTTCAAATAGTTTTATCAAATAGCCTTTCGTAAAGTTATTCTTATAGAACTTGCTTATATTTTAAATAATATAAGAGGAGTGTTAAAAAATGAAAAAAACAATTGATGAGCAAATGAAAATTATTAAAAAGGGAGCAGATACAATAGTTAATGAAGAAGAGCTTAGAAAAAAACTAGAAAAAGCTGCAAAAAATAATAAACCATTAATTATCAAGTTAGGGCTTGATCCAAGTGCACCAGATATACATCTTGGTCATGCTGTAGTTTTACGTAAAATTAAACAAATGCAAGATTTAGGCCATAAAGCAGTAATTGTTATTGGAGACTTTACAGGAAAAATTGGAGATCCAACAGGAAAGGCAAAGGGAAGAAAAGCATTAACGGATGAAGAAGTATTAAAAAATGCAGAAACTTATAAAACTCAAATTTTTAAAGTTTTAGATGAAAGTAAGACGGAAGTTCGTTTTAATAGTGAATGGCTTTCAAAATTAAATTTTAATGATGTATTAAAATTAGCAGCAACTACTACTGTAGCTCGTATGTTAGAAAGAGATGATTTTCGAAATAGATATAAAAACAATGTACCAATAGGAGTTCATGAATTCTTTTATCCTTTAATGCAAGCTTACGATTCAATTGCTCTAGAGGCTGATATTGAGCTTGGAGGTACTGATCAAACCTTTAATATTTTAATGGGAAGAACACTTCAAAAGACAATGGGAGAAGAGCAACAAGTTGCAATGTTTATGCCTATTTTAGAAGGCTTAGACGGAATTGAAAAAATGAGCAAAAGTTTAGGCAACTACATTGGGGTAAATGAACCTGCAAATGTAATGTTTAAAAAAGTGATGGAGGTTCCAGATAATTTAATTATAAAATACTTTGAATTAGCTACAGATGAACATCCAGATTTAATAGAACAAATAAAAAACAAACTAGATAGTGGTGAAAATCCCAGAAATATTAAATTAGAACTTGCACAAATAATAACAAGCTTATACCATTGTGAAGAAAAAGTTAAAACAGCAATAGAATTCTATAATTCAGCTTTTACTAAAAAGGAAATTCCAGATGATGTACCTAATTTAACTGTAGAAAGTAATAAGTTGAGGGATATTGTTTCAAATTTAGTAAGTGAGAAATATGTATCAAGTAAAAAAGAATTTGCAAGACTTGTAGAGCAAGGTGGAGTTCAAATTAATGGAGAAAAAATAAATAGCTTAGACATAAATTTATCATATGATGATGTAATAAAGATAGGTAAAAAGAAGTTTGCAAAACTTAAAATAAAATCTTTGCTTAGATAATTGCTAAAAAATACTTTATTGTAATATTTAAAAACTCTACTAAATTAGTTAAAGTAGAGTTTTTAAGTAGTGAAAAGCTTATTTATATAAAAAAACTTTTAGGTTATTTTTACTATCAATAGTAGCAAGAATAACGTTTTTTACATCAGTTTGATATGAAGTTTTTAAATTGGAAATAATCCAACTTTCATCCTTATTAGTTTCTTCTAAATTATTATAAAGAATTTTGCCTTCTTTAATAACTGTTACAGGTAAATTAAATGATTCTGTTTTCATTTGGTAATGAAAAGGCGTAATAGGTTCATATTTTGGATCTAAGAAAACAGAAAGTTTTCCATCAGCTTCCCAAATTGCTAATGCTACTTTTTTTACATCTTCTACTTTTTCCTCTCTTAGTTCCTCTAATAATACATCAATAGATATTCTTGCTTTATTTAATCCTTTATTTAGAATTTCTCCATTTTTAACAACTGTGACTGGTGAGCTGTTGAGGAGTTTCCTTAAGGATGGAAACCTAAGGATTCCAAGTAGTGAAATAAGATAAAGAATTACTAATACAATTGTTGTAATCATGGATCCCTCTAATCCAAGTTCTTCATCAGATAATGGATGAGCAATAATGTTTCCAATTACTAAAGCAATAACAAAATCAAGAAGTCTTAACTGCGATATAGTACGCTGACCTAAGATTCTTGCAACAACTAGTAAAAAGAAAAAGGCAATAACTGCACGAAGAATCCATTCAACTGCAGTGAGTGTTTCTTGACCATAAAAAAAATACATAAAAAATATCTCCTTATTTAAAAAGTTAAATATTAATGTTATTTTACCCAATAACAAGCTGAAAAATAACCCTACTAATATTTAGTAAGGTTATTTTTATATGGTTTTTAAATATTACTTATTATGAGATAATTTTGACCTTTTAGTAAACTTTTTGCCATTAGAATGGGCACCTTTCTTTTGACCATTTTCAATCCCAATTTCAGCGCCGGATTCTGAATACATTTTTCTAAGTTCTGCATTTGATTTAGGACGATCTTTTCTTCTATTTTTGTTATTATCCATTGTAATTACCTCCTAAAAATAAATTGTCTATATTAGTTTCCCACAATATAATTAAAAAATATTATAAAAATATAGCTTTATATAGTATTTATTATTCATATAGGTATAACTTGTATATTTAAAAATTTAATTATAAGGAATTAAATCAAGGAACTATAAAATAATAATATTAACTATTGTAAACTCAGATTTTTTAGGCGGTACAGAAATAGTAGCAGCTTTAAAAATATTTAATAATTAATTAAATATTTATGATTAAAAACAAAAATAAATATGATACTATATTAATAGTTATTTAAAATCGGAGGTATCTTATGAAATTTGATATTTACAAAATTGCTGATAATTATAAGTTAACAGAAACAGAAAGGCAAGTGCTTGAATATATATTAAAAAATATCGATGATGTTTTAGATAAAGGAGTAAGAGAGATTGCACAAATTAACTATACTTCTGCAACTACTATAATAAAGTTATCAAAAAAGTTAGGATATACTGGATATGTAGATATGATTTATAGATTAAATTTTATAGTGAAGAATAATGAGAAAAATCAAAAACGTACTTCAGATATAACTAGCTTTATTGATGAAATAGATAAAAATACTATAGACTCATTTATTGATAGTCTTATAAAACATAGACAGGATATAATTTATATTACAGGTACAGGATTTTCATCTCCAATTGTAGATTTTTTTTGTAGGAAGATGTTAGTCTTGGGTTTTAAATGTATTAAGACAAATTCCTATGGAGTATATGATAACAACCAAATAGGAGGAGCCTTAGTAATAGGAATATCAAAAAGTGGTGAAACAGAAAGTGTAACAAAGGTTATAGACTATGCTGCAAAAAATAATTTAGATATTATAACCTTTACTGGAAGGCCAAGTAGTCATATGGCCAAACAATCTACAATACATTTTTCCATATTAGATGATAAAGAGTTAGATGATAGAAATATTACAGCAAATTATTTTTATGCTAGAGTGATGATTATAATGGAATACTTACTAGATAAGGCAATGAATAGTTTATAGAAGTTTAAAAAAACTATCAGAGAAGAGTTTTCTGTGATAGTTTTTTATTATTTACGGTGAAAATTTAAAAAGATTACCATGTGAACAATTTTTTATAATTCCATTCCTTCAGTTTTCAAGTGGCATATGTAAGTTTGCGTTGACTTGGAGCGAAGCAAGGTCATAAGCCAATTTACATATATCCACTTTTAAGTGTAAAGGTAAACATGTTTACTTTTTAAGTAACATGTTACTGAAAAGGTTAAATCTATTAACAATATTTATTTAAAATGTTATTCTATGTTCAAGGTAATTACCAAGGAGAAAAATTTAAAAAGATAAGGGGTACATTAGAATGAAGGAAAAGATTTTAGATAGTATGCAAAAATTTGCAAAGGCTATGATAGGACCAGTCTTATTTTTACCAATAGTAGGTATGTCAATTGCGTTAACAGCTGTACTTACTAATAAAACTTTTGTTAGTGAAGGTGGATTGATTTGGACAATAGGAAAATTCTTTAATGGTATGCTTTCTCCTATTATGGGAAATTTAAGTATTTTATTTTGTGTTGGAATTGCCATAGGTATGGCAAAAAAGAAAAAAGCAGAAGCAGCATTTGTAGCAATTATGTCATACATATTATTTTTAGGAGCAAACAGTAAATGGTTAGAATTATCAGGTAAATTAATAGCAGGAAACACTGCTGGTGAGTTATATGGAACTGGACAGACTATTCAATTAGGCTTTCATGTAACAGATATGGGTGTTTTCCTTGGAATGATATTAGGAATAGCAGTAGCTGTAGTTCATAATAAGTATGTTAATAGAGAATTTAAAGGAGCTATGGCACCTTATGGAAATAGTAAACTTGTATTTATGATTATGATTCCAGTAGTTGCAGTATTAAGTATAGGAACAACTTATATTTGGCCAAGTATAGCTAATGGAATTACTGCCCTTACAGGATTTATGAGTACTGCAGGAGCATTAGGAGTATTTGTTTATGGATTCTTAAATAGATTTTTAGTACCAACAGGATTACATCATTTAATTTGGTCTCCATTCTTATATTCAGCAGTGGGTGATCAAATGATCATAAATGGAGAAAACGTTATAGGAGCAAAACCTGTATTCTTAGCATTACTTAACGACCCTACCATAACGATGATGCCAGATTCAGCAAGATTCTTAAATTATGGCTTAGTTAAAACTTTTGGAGTTATTGGTGTAGCATTAGCATTTTATTATACAGCTAAGAAAATAAAACGTAAAAATTTAAAATCTCAATTAATTCCATCAACATTAACAGCAGTAATAGCTGGTATTACAGAACCACTAGAATTTACATTTATTTTTGCAGCTCCATTATTATGGCTTGTATATTCTGTTATAGACGGACTTTTCCAAATGATAGTTTATATACTTAATGTAAGAGTTTGTGCAACAAATGGTATTTTAGATTTTCTTGTAATAAATTTACCAGCAGGAATTGGAAAAACTCATTGGCCAGTATATGTGTTAGTAGGATTAGTTGAAATAGCAGTAATTTTTGTAGTATTTAAATTTATGATTGAAAAAATGAATTTAAAGACACCGGGTAGAGAAGATGATGATAGTGATAATGCAATGGATTTAAATGAAAATGCAGTAAAAGTTAAAAAAGAAATGAAGTCATCTATAAAAGAAATTGACAATGCTGAAAATGATAAAGAAAAAGCTTTAACTATTATAAAAGCATTGGGAGGAAAAGAAAATATAGTAACTGTAGAAAATTGTTTTTCAAGACTTAGAGTAGATGTTATTGACGATACTGTAATTGATGAGCAAACATTAAAAACTACAGGAGCATCAGGTGTAGTTAGAAAAGGTAAAAATATACAAGTTGTATATGGACTTTCAATAAATAAAATAAGAACAATAGTAGATGAAGCATTAGAAATAGTAGAATAAGGAGGAATATTGGACATGAAGAAATTTAAATTAGTTATAGTAGGTGGGGGAAGTACTTATACTCCAGGGATTGTAAAGAGCTTATTAAGTAAAAAGGAAGAATTCAAAATAGATGAGCTAAGATTATATGATATAGATGAAAAACGTCAAAATAAGGTTGGTGTAATAGTAAAAAAAGTTGTTGAAATGTTTGATCCAGAAGTAAAGCTAACTTTTACAACAAGTCCAGAAGAAGCTTTTAAGGATGCAGATTTTATCTTTGCTCAAATGCGTGTTGGGTTATATAAGATGAGAGAAATGGATGAAAAGATTCCACTAAAATATAATGTAGTTGGACAAGAAACTTGTGGACCAGGAGGACTAGCATATGGTTTAAGAACTATATATCCTATGGTTGAAATAATTGATTTCTGTGAAAAATATGCAAATAAGAGTTATTGGATAGTAAACTATTCAAATCCAGCAGCTATTGTAGCAAAAGCTATGTACAAGCTAAGACCAAATGCAAGAATCTTAAATATATGTGATATGCCAGTTGCAATTATGAGAAATATGGCAAATATTTTAGATTGTGATAGACATGATATAGAAGCTGATTATTTTGGACTAAATCATTTTGGATGGTTTACAAATATAAGAGTAAATGGAGAAGATAGAACAGAAGAACTTAAAAGCTATGTTCTTGAGCATGGATATCTGCCACCAGATTCAAGAAGTGAAGTAAGACATAATGATGCATCATGGCTTCATACATTTACTAATGCAAAACATATGATGCAAATGTTCCCTAAATATCTTCCTAACACATATATGCAATACTATATTTTAGGAGATGAAGTTGTTGGACATTCTGATAAAAATCATACAAGAGCAAATGAAGTAATGGAAGGAAGAGAAAAGAAAATATTTGATTCTGTAGATCAATATAGCGCTACAGGAGAAATTGATCTTACACAATTCTTTACTGGAGTACACGGAGAATTTATAGTAGAAGTGGCTATGAGTTTAGCATTTGATCAAAGAAAAAGACATTTAGTTATGGTTGAAAATAATGGTGCTATTAAGAATTTACCAGATGATGCTATGGTTGAAATACCAGCGTATATAACTAAAGACGGTCCTGAAGCAGTTCGTGTTGGCGAAATTCCTACATTCTATAAAGGATTAATAGAACAACAAGAAGCTAGTGAAAAGTTAGTTGTAGAGGCTGCAATTGAGGGCTCATATGAAAAGGCACTTATGGCATTTACTATGAATAAGACAATTCCATCTGCATTTGTAGCTAAGCAAATATTAGATGAAATGATTGAAGCTAATAAAGAGTATTGGCCAGAATTAAAGTAATAGAAGCAATCTATTGAATAAATAAAGAGATGCTGCAAAAGCAGCATCTCTTATTTTTTTAATTTAATTTCATTTTTACATAAATAACAACCTATAAATGCAGTAATAGGAACAGCAAGTACAACACCTATACTACCAGCTAATCCTTGAATTATCTCAATTCCTAAAAGATCTAAATTTATCATTTTATTAAAAGGCATATTAGCTGAAAATACTAATATAAGGATACTTAATGATCCTCCAGCAAATGCTAAAATTAATGTATTGGTCATTGTTCCAATAGTATCTTTACCTATATTCATAGAACTTTTAAATAATTCATTAAAACTAATTTTATTATTTACACTGTGTATTTCAAATAAGGATGAAGCAATTGACATAGAGATATCCATGACAGCTCCTAAAGTTGCAACTAAAATTCCAGTAAACATTATTCCTCTAATTTTTAAACCAGTATCTTCTGCAATATACATTAAGCTTTCTGCCTCGCTCATATTTAATCCAGAAAGAGTAGTTAAAGAGCCAAAAATATATGCTACTATTCCTGAAATTATAACTCCAAAGACAGTACCTAAAATTGCAGTTAATGTCTTCTTGTTAAACCCGGAAACAAGCACTAGAGTCACGGTTATACTTAAGACACTCATAAGAATACCCGCTAATATAGGATTTACTCCTCTAAGCATTAAAGGAACCATTAAATAAACGCAACATATTAATGTAAAAAATAAAGCAACTAAGGATTTTATTCCCTTTACACCAGCTATTGCAACAACAGACAATACAAATATTGCTATTAATAAATACAACATATTGCTCCTATCATAGCTATATAAGGTCATTTGGGTAGTGTCATTTTTTTCTATTACACCAACTATAACTTTGGTGCCTTCCTTGACTTTTAAATTATACAATCTACTTATTGGATTTTCTATTTCATGTGTACTTCCAGAGTAAGGCTTGGCTGATATTTTAACTAATACTTTTTGAAAGCCCACTTCAACATCCTCTAAATAAGGATCTTTTGTTAAATCTTCATTTAATACTTCTGTAACAACTGCATTGTAATATTTCATATTACCATTATATTTATCAGGCAAAAACCCACCCTTAAATATAGACTTTGATAAAATAATTAATAATACGCTAAATAATATAACTCCTAAAAGCATAATCAAATTTTCATTTAAATTTAGTTTCTTTCTAGTTGAAGTCGTTTTCTTGGAATTTTGTTTATTATTCCCACCCTTTTTACCCATAGTTTCCTCCATATTAATATATATGTTTCAATTAATAATTTACATTATTATAGAATTATAAGGTTGAAGTTTGATAAGTTTATTTTAGCAAAATAGTAAAATTGAAATCATATATTTTTGTTTTTCTATATAAGTTGATAGAATACTTATTTTACTTAAATCTTGTCAATTTTAAAGACGATTTAAGTAAGTTTAGAATATTTATTACAACTAATATACTTATAATACTAATTATATTACAGTAAGATAAAAAGGTAAATTATAGTATTAAATATTTCTTTGAGTATGTAAATTTGTTAAGTTAAATTTGTTAAATAATTGCCTTTTTTAGTTATAAATGTTAAAATATAAACGAGCATTTAAGAAAGGGGGATTAATAATGGATAACATGATAAATAGGGAGAAAAGAGTAGGTGCTGGAATTATTACAATGTCTGTACTATATTTTATAGGACAAGCATTTACAATTTTAGGAGTTATAATTAATCTTGTATTTAAAGATCAAATAAATAACTTTTTATTGGAGGCAGGAACTGCAGCAGATGTAAATCCAACAGAGCTTACAATAACATTATGCATAGCAATAATCATAACTATAGCAGTAATATTAATTTTACTTAAAAAGCCTATTGGAGCATTTATATTTATAGGTATTGAAATTTTATCATTTGTTTATAAAGCAATAGTTGCTGGAGTTACTATATATACACCTTTAAGTTTGATTTTTCCAGGATTAATGATTTTCTTTATTTATAAAAAGAAAGATATATATTTTGTAAAGGAATAAGAAAAGTAAAGAGTAGATCTAAAATATAGATTTACTCTCTTTATTTTAATAAGATATAAAACAAGGAGTAGTTATATGAAAAAAAAGCAAATAGTAATAGGTATTAGTATATTTATGGTAGCTTTAATAGGAATTATTATTTCAGCATTATACGTTAAAAACAAATCAACTGTAAATAGTAATAAAGAAAGTAAGATTGATTATTTTGAAATAAAAGAAACTGGCGGCTTAAAGTTTAAAGGAAGCAGTATAATAAGTAAAGAACAGAAAATAATGTTGGATAAAAGTAATGGTGAGCTGAACGAAGTATTTGTTAAAGATGGACAATATGTAGAAAAAGATGTAGAACTTTTTAGTTATTATAATGAAGCTATTCAAGAACAAGTTGATGAGTTAAATAGGCAAATTAATTCATTAAATTCAAAAATTCAAAAAGAAAAAGAAAGAGTAAATAAGCTAGAAGCACTTAATAAAGAAGCACAAGCTAAAGAGGTTCAAGCAGCCTTAGATACAACAAATCAGATACAAAGTCCACAAACACAGCAAGTAGAAATAACTAGTATGGTTGATGAATTAACAGAAACTTTAAATGATACTATTTCTAAAAGAGATTCCTTAAATAATAAAGTTGTAAAAATTATAAAGGCAGAAATAAGTGGAAAAGTCTATATAAATAATGAAGATTTGACAAAAGAATATATGAGAATAATTTCAGAGGATTCCTTAATATATGCACAAGCATCAGAATTTGATGTAGATAAGTTAAAATTAGATGACAAAGTGGAAGCAAAAATTATAAGCAATAACAAAAAAGTTATGGGGAAAATAATTAAGATTGAAGAAGTCCCAACAATGTCCTCTGATGGGAAATCTGCAGGATACGCATTTTATATTAAGCCGGATGAAAGTATAAAAATAGGGTTTAGCGTAGAATTAACAGTGAATCCAGAAGAAGTTGCTATACCTAAAAGTTGTGTTATGGAAGAGTCAGGGAAAGTATATGTTAAGTTAGTTGAAGGTGAAAATAATAAAAAGGTAGAAATAAAGGCAACGCTAAAGGATGATAACTACATACTTGAAGATAGCACTTTAAAGGTAGGAGATAAGATACTAATAAATCCTTCAGAAGATAGTAAGGAGGAAGTATAGTATGATAAAACTGAAGGGTATAAACAAGTACTATACTTCAGGAGATGAAAAGTTACATGCTTTAAAAAATGTGGATTTAGAAGTGAAAAAAGGAGAGTTTTTAGCTATAATGGGGCCATCAGGTTCTGGTAAATCTACAATGATAAAAATATTAGGACTTTTAGATAAGGATTTCGAAGGTAGCTATTTGCTTGATGAAAAAGAAGTAAAAAGCCTTAATGATGATTTACTTAGTAATTTGAGAAATAAGAAAATAGGTTTTGTATTCCAAGATTTTAACTTAATAGATAGATTAACTATTAAAGAGAATATAGAGCTTCCCATGTTATATATGGGAAAAGGTATTAAAGAAACTAAAGATAAGGTAATTGAACTTTTAGGAAAAATAAATTTATTAGATAAGATTAATAAATATCCTACTCAATTATCAGGAGGACAACAGCAAAGAATATCTATAGTTAGGTCTCTTGTAAATAATCCAGATATAATAATAGCAGATGAACCAACAGGAGCTCTTGATAGTAAAACATCAGGAGAAATAATTGAAATATTTAATGAGTTAAATAAAGAAGGAATAACAATTATTTTAATTACTCATGATATAAATATTGCAAAAAAAGCAAAAAGAATAGTGAAAATCTTTGATGGCAATCTTGAGGAGGTAGATACTAATGAAGTTTAGAGTTTTAGTTTTTACAGCTTTAAGAAATTTAAACAGAAATAAGAAAAGATCTATTTTAACAATGCTCGGTATAATCATTGGAATAGCTTCTGTTATTACAATAGTAGCACTTGGACAAGGATATAAAAATAAAACTATTAAAGAGTTTACAGGAGAAACAGAGGGAGCTGTTGTTCTTATGGCAACTTTTAGCCCAGAAACTTTCACTGAAGAAGTTTCAACAATGGAGTTTTTTAAAGACAAACATAAAAGCAAAGTAGAAAGTTTAGAATCAGTTGAATCAGTTGAATTTCAATATAGTAGTAATTCTCTTGGGGAATTTATACAAATGGATTTTAGAGGAAAAAACATTAATGCTATGATTAAACCAGTAGAAGAATTTGACGTAAGTGATGAGGTTTTTGGAAGAAATTTAACTAATAACGATGATCTTTTAAACGATAGAGTTATAGTAGTTGCAGAGCAAACCTTAAAGAATAATTTTGATAATATGGACGAGTTGGTTGGTGGAATAGCAACTATAAATGGAATAGCATTTGAAATTGTTGGAATTAAAAAAGCTCCACCAGAAGAGGAGATAAGTTTTTTCGACATGGGTGGAGATATAAAAATTCCAAAGAAAACTTATGATAAATATTTCTCAGGCTTAAAAAAAGTAGAAGGATTAACTATTACTTTAAAAAAGGATAGTGATGTCAAAGCTAGTATAAAGGAAATAGAAAATACTCTAAATTCAATAGAAGGTAATGTAATAAAAGGTAAATATCAAATAATAGATACAAGTGGAGTAGTAAATTTATTAGGGGGAGTACTTAATACAATAACTATGTTTATAGCATCTGTAGCAGGTATTTCTTTATTTATAGCAGGAATAGGACTTATGAATATGATGTATACATCAGTTTCAGAAAGAACTAGAGAAATTGGAATAAAAAGAGCTTTAGGAGCAAGGAAAAAAGATATTAGAAAAGAATTTTTAATAGAAGGAATAGTAATTACAATGGTTGGTGGAGTAGTTGGATATATCTTAGGGATAATAATTGCTAACATAATATCCATGTACTTTAAACTAGTAATTACACCAAGTTTATTTACAAGCTTATTAGCAATAGGAATATCAATTATAATAGGACTTGCATCAAGTTTTATTCCAGCAAGAAAAGCATCAAATGCAAATACTGTAGATATACTAAAATAGAAAGTGGATTAATTCACTTTCTATTTTTGTTTTTAAATAATATAATATACTTATAGTTACTAGGAGGTATATTTATGTTTATTAGACCAATTTAACTTAATTCTAAATTCAAATTTTCACCTTTTTATAAAGGTTTATTTGTCATGTAATTTAGGAGGAAAGTTAAATTGAATAATAAAAGAAATATATATTTAATGTATATTATAGTATTCTTGCAGGGATTTGTATTTTATGGTCCAATTGCAACAGTATTTAGAGAAAATAGGGGAGTATCAATATATCAAATATTTTTGATTGAATCTATCTCTATGATTCTTATAATGTTGTTTGAAGTACCTTGGGGAATATTTGCAGACAAATTTGGATATAAGAAGACTTTAGTAATATCAAATTTTATATTTTTCATATCTAAAATAGTGTTTTTTAAAGCAAATTCGTTTTGGATATTTCTATTTGAAAGAATATTATTATCCATTTCAATATCGGGATTATCAGGTTGTGATACTGCTTTGATATATTTATCACTGGATAAAAATCAAAATAGTGAAAGAGTCTTTGGAAGATATGTATGGTTTTCTAATGTAGGGTTTTTACTTGGATCTATGATTTCAACTTATATAATTAATATATCAATTGATTTAACAGCTTATTACACTATTATCCCTTATGGAGTAGCTTTTGGTGTATCTTTATTTCTTAAAAATATAACTGATGAAGTTACTAAAAAGGAAAATGTAAAAAGTAAATTTAAATATAGTTTAAAACATGTAGCAGCTAATAAATATATAATAATATTTTTAGTTGGAATTTCTTTAGTCAAAGAAGTTGTTCAAAGTATAACTGTATTTTTAAATCAACAACAATATATTAAAAGTGGGATAGATATAAGATATTTTGGGATTTTATTAGTAGCAATTCAATTTATGAAATTAATATCAGTAAAGTCATATAAATTAAGTAATATGATAGGACAAATAAAATCAATAAATATGTTGATGATAGCTGTTTTTATAAGTTCATCTATATTAATAATCATAAGTAATGCAATATTAAGTTTTTTATGTGTATCAGTTATTTCTATTGGCATGGCAATAATGGAGCCAATGATTATAGATATAAAAAATAAGTCTATATCATCAGGAAATAGAGCTACTATTTTATCAATATATTCTATGATAGAAAGTATAACTTCATCGATTATAAATCCAATCATAGGTTTTGTATCCAACTCAGCTCTAGAAAATGGGTTAATAACATGCAGTTTAATTAGCCTAGCTGCAATTATTTTAATTAGATATTTTAGAAAAATAAATATAGAAAATTAAAAAAATTGTTGACTATAAATTAATTCTAACATATATTATATTTAGATAGATTTTAAAATAAAGCGAGGTATTTTTGTGAGTGTCTAGTATCTAAAATAGTAATTTAATATTAATTCTAAAAAATAGGGTGATATACCTTTATTTGTTATGGAATTAATAAAACTATTAATAGATACAAGTCCACGAATATACTTTAGGTATTTTATATACCTTTATTATTGTCGAATTCAAAGCTGTGGAAGTATCCATGGCTTTTTTTATTTTTAAATAGAATCATATTAAATTAAGTTTAAAACTTATAGAATCATAAAAACTATATTATTTAAAATCTATCTATATTTCGTAGACTTGTAAATAATACAAGGAAGGTTATTTATATGAATAAAAGTACACTAGAAAAATTACATTATTATAAATTGAAAGAAATTATTAAAGGATATTGCGTTAGTGGTTTAGGTAAAGCCTTAATAGATAAGCTTGAGCCTAGTGATAATATTAAAATTGTAGAACAAAGATTAGAGGAAACATCAGAAGGAAGAAGATTACTAGATGCATCTTATCATATACCACTAGAAGGAATTTTTGATGTAGTACCACTTATTGAAAAGATTGATAAGGGGGCATCATTAGATCCAAGTGAATTAGTAATGATATCTAACTTTTTAAGGGGATGCAGAAAAGTTAAATTATTTATAAAAGATAAAGAAGGATACGCTAGAACATTAAGCTCATATGGAGAAAATATTACAGATTTAAGTTATATAGAGGAAGAAATAAATAATTCAATCAAAGGTAGCGCTGTTGATTCAAATGCTAGTAAAGAGCTTAAAAAGATACGAAGGCATATTGATATTTGTGAAGGTAAAATAAAAGAAAGGCTTGAAAAATTCTTAAAAAATAGTACTAATAAAGAATATATTCAAGATAGTTTTATAAGCCAAAGAAATGGGAGATATACTATACCAATAAAGGCGGCTTTTAAGAATCAAGTACAAGGAACTATAATTGAAACTTCAACCAAAGGTTCAACTGTATTTATAGAGCCAAATATAATAACAAAATATACAACAGAACTTGCAACATTAAAGATAGAAGAAAGCATTGAAGAATATAGGATTTTATCTACAATTACTGAAATGATTTATGAAAGAATGAGAGATTTAAGAATAAATATTGAAGTAATATCAGAATATGACATGATTTGGGCAAAAGCTAAATATAGTCGTGAAATAAATGCAATTAAGCCTAAAATAAATAATCATGGTTATATAAAGATAGTAAGAGGAAGGTATCCGTTAATTAAAGATGTAGTGCCTTTAGATTTTGAAATTGGAGAAGATTACAGAAGTTTAATAATTACTGGGCCAAATGCTGGTGGAAAAACTGTTGTGTTAAAGACAGTAGGACTTTTAACTTTAGCAGCTCAATCGGGATTTCATATAGGAGCAAAAGAAGGAACTGAAATATCTTTATTTAATAAAATATTTGTAGATATTGGAGATGATCAAAGTGTTGAAAATGCCTTAAGTACATTTTCTTCTCATGTTAAAAATTTAGCACAAATTTTAAAGGAAAGTAATAAATCGACTTTACTACTCTTTGATGAAATCGGAAGTGGAACAGAACCTAATGAAGGAGCAGCTCTTGCAATTTCTTTATTAGAAGAATTTTATCATAAAGGATGCATAACAATTGCCTCTACACATTATGGGGAAATTAAAAATTTCTCAAAAGAACATCCTGATTTTGAAAATGCAGCTATGGAATTTAAAAAAGATACACTTGAACCACTATATAAGCTTTCAATAGGAAAATCAGGTGATAGTAATGCTTTATATATTTCAAGAAAGATGGGAATAGATGATAAGGTTATTGAAAAAGCAAGAAAATATATAGATTCTAAAGAATATAATTATGACTTAGTTAAAGAAAGTAAAGTTTCTAAAAAGAAAATTCAAAAGAATACAATTGAATATACTTCATATTCAATTGGAGATAAAGTTAGCCTTTTAGATAATAACAGAGAAGCAATAGTATATAAGGAAATAAATGAATTAAATAATATAACAGTATTCTATGATGATAAATTTATTGAAGTCAATTATAAAAGGTTGAAGTTAGAAATAAAGGCAGAAGAACTTTACCCAGAAGGATATGATTTAAATCAAATATTCATAAGTTATAAAGAAAGAAAACTTGAAAGAGATATTGAAAGAGGATCAAAAAAGGCTTTAAAGAAGATAAGAAAAGAGCATTTTGCTAATTAAAAATTCATAGTGTAGTTTATTTTATACTCCCATTTTAAGATTATAATCTTAAAATGGGAGTTTTTTATGATAAGGAAGGCTTCGGAACATTAATTTTTAATTAGTAGTTAATTTTATACTTTCCTTCATTTGATTATTTATTATTTAAGTTATTAAGATAAATATTATATAAGTATATTAAAAAGGTATATAATAAAAATAAGATTAAAATATCTTAAAGGTAGTGATTAATAATGAAGAAAATAATAAATAGAGAATTAACTAAATTAAATAAAAAAGAAAATAAGTTATTAAATAAAAAGGAAAATAAGTTTATTAAAAGTAAAGTAGAACCAATTTCAGATAAGATAGAAGAAAAAATACCACAAAAGCTAAAGGATACATTAGAAAATGCTTTTTATAATGGATTTAAATTAGTGTTAGAAAAGGGAAGTAAGTATATAGAAAAACTATATGATAAAGATAAAATTCAATTAGAACACGATGTAAATAATTATTCACTAGATAAAAAGGTTACTAGAAAAAGTATAAATCTAATGGATTCTCAAGGGAAGAAAAGTAAGCTTATAAATTCAACTATCTCAACTATAGAGGGTGCCGGACTAGGAGCATTAGGCATTGGATTACCAGATATACCATTATTTATTGCTATGATATTAAAGACAATATATGAAATTACTTTAAGCTACGGCTTTGATTATGAGAGTGAAGCAGAAAAGATTTATATATTAAATTTAATAAATGTTGCCTTAACAAATGGTGAAGAAAAAATAATTTGTAATGAAGAGTTAAATGAAATTGAACATAAAATAGATTCTGATATGGAAATAAGTAAAGATTTAAACTTAGAACTTAGAAATACATCACAAGTATTATCAGAAAATTTATTAATGGCAAAGTTTATTCAGGGATTACCTATAATTGGAGTTTTAGGAAGTATAACTAATTACAAAGTCATAAATAAAGTTAGTAAATATGCTAGAATTAGATATAAAAGGAGATATTTAAATAAAAAGATAAGATAAGGAGAATTAAATATGAATATTAAGTTTGTTACAGTTACAGTAAAAAATTTGAAAGAATCAATAAAATTTTATGAAGATATATTAAAACTAGAAATTGTAAGAGAATTTTCACCAATGGAAGGAACTAATATAGTATTTCTTAAAGGAGAAAGTTCAGTAATGTTAGAATTAATAGAATATGAAAATAAATCTATAGCAGATAGCAACTCAAAAGTATCTATTGGATTTGAAGTTTTAGATTTAGACAACAAAATAAAAGAGCTAGAGGAAAAAGATATAAAAATTATTAGAGGACCGACTAAGACAGGAGGAGGGGAAAAGTTTATATTTATAGAAGATCCAAACGGAGTGGAAATAGAGATAATAGAGGGCTTTAGTATTAATGTCTAAGTTACTTAATGAAATTAATGGTGTACTAGAGTACTCAAAAGTACTTTAGTACTTTTTGAGTTCAGTTAAAAGATGATGGAGAGATATATGAATACAGAATTATTATGTAAAATTTCAGATGGATTAAATAAAATAGGATGCAATTGGGGAATTGGAGGCTCAGTTTTATTAAACTATCATGGATTAATAGAAAAGCCAAATGATATAGATATTTTAATTAATTCAAAAGACAGTGAAAAAGTAGTTGAATTTATGGAGAGAATAGGAAGTAAAGTAGAACTATCATCAAAAGAGCCATTTAAAACAGAAAGTTTCTTTGGATACAATGTAGATGGCGTTATGGTAGAGTTTTTAGGGAACTTTAAAATAAATCTACGAGGTAATAAAATATATGAATTCATTTTAGACGATAAATCAATTGTGGATACTTTACTATTAGAAAATAGCAAAATAAATTTTACTTCTTTAGAAGATTGGTTTGTAGCATATATAGCAATGGATGATCCAAAGAAAAGAACTCATTTAATAAAAGAATATTTCAAGATTAATGGATTAAAGCATAAAGATTTATTACAAAGAAATTTAAAAAGGAATTTATCAGAGGATATTAATATATCAATAAAAGAAATTTTGTCACTAGAGTAATTAATGTTTCTGTTATGATAATATTGTAAACAGTATATTTTAATAAATGAATTAAAATATAAATAGTTTTGATGAAAAGGTAGACGTTGAGAATAAATAATTCTGTGTAGTTATTTATTCTCAACAATGCTATCTTTTTTATTGATTTCTTAGTTCTTTAAGATGTTTTAGTAATTCTAAATATTTATTTTCTAATAATGCTTTTTTATTTAAATCATTTTCAAAGGATAATAAAGAAATAACTTCTGAAAGTTTATTTTCTAATATTAATATATTTTCTTTAAGAACTTTTTCATCTTTATCAACTTTTGGTTTAGATTTAAAGTTTATATATTCATCGTAACTACCATCAAATTGAATAATTTTATTATTATCTATTTCCAATATATAATCGCAAATATTTGAAATAAATTTTCTATCATGTGATACTATTAAAAGAGTTTTATTAGTATTTTTCAAAGCATTTTCAAGAGATTGCATACATTTAATATCTAAATAATTTGTTGGTTCATCAAGAATTATTATATTGTTATCTGAAAGTAAAAGCTTACAAATAGCAACTCTTACTATTTCACCACCACTTAAATATGAAACTTTTTTAAATACAGTATCTCCCTTGAAACCAAAGCCATCTAAATTTGTTCTTATAAAACTTTCTTTGAAAGAAGAATTAATTTTAATATTATCTAATATTGTTTTATCTTGATTAAGTATATCTTGAGACTGATCTAAATATCCAATAACAACATTTTTAGAAATTTTTATATTTTCATTATTGTTATTGATAATTTCTTTTAGTAAAGTACTTTTACCACTTCCATTTTTCCCAATTAAAGCAACTTTTTTACCCTTTTTTATTTTAAAGCTAGATTCATTTAATAGAATTTTATTACTTATAGTAATGGTTAAGTTTTTTGCTTCAATAGGATTTTTAGAAGTAAGCTCTAAATTTTCAATAACATCGATTTTTATATCTTTATCTTCTTTAGGCTTTTCTTTTACATCCAATTGCTCGATTCTATTTTGAATAGCTTTTATATTATTTTCTAATTTCTTTTTACCTTTTTGACCACCCATTTTATGAAGTCTAGCTTCTGAATTTCCCATTCTTTTAGGTGTTCTTCTAATACCATCTCTTATATTTTCTTTTGATACTATAGCTTCTTCAAGTCTTCTTTTTTCATTAATATATTGATTATATTCAGTATTTTCCCTTGCTTTTTCTGCTTTCTTAAGTTCTATATACTTAGAATAATTTCCATTGTAGATATTTATCTTTCCATCTTTAATTTCAACAATAGTATTACATAAAGAATCTAATAGATTTCTATCATGTGAAACTAGAAGAAGAGCTCCGGAATAATTTTTTAGCATATCTTCAAGGGTTTCAACACTATTACTATCTAAATTTGAAGTTGGTTCATCGGCAATAATAAGTTTCTTATTTTCACTTAAAGCATTAGCAATTTTCATTTTGACTTTTTCTCCACCAGAAAGATAATCCTTATATTCAGTTGGAGCATTGAAAATACTTTTGATTTTGCTAAATGAACATTCATTTGAACTATTACCAAATTGACTAATATAGGAGTAACTTTTAGTTAAGTAACATGTTCCTTCATCAGAAATTTCATCACCGATTAAAATTTTTAAAAGCGTAGTTTTTCCTGCGCCATTATCACCAACTAATCCTATTTTATCTCCATCTAGTATTTCGAATTTGTCTATATCCAATATTAATTTATCGCCATAATATTTTTTGATTTTATTTAATAATGCTAAATGCATAAAAAAATCCCTCCTTAAAATGTAGGAGAGAGTATACGACTTTATAGAAGGGTAACACAAATAAACCTTAAGCCAGTAATCCACTCTCCGTAAATTTTTACACAACAAAAAAAGGCTAATAAAGCTCTTAAATTTTATTGTGAATTAAAAATTATAAAAGTAGATTACATTCTCATGTTTGAAATTACCTTTACCTTTCTTAAAATTATTTTCATTTTTCATTATAGCACTATTTTAAGTTATTTCAAATATTTCTATGATATAATTAATAATAAAAAAATATATATGTTTCAATTAATTATCTTAATCAATATAGATTTATATTATAAAAAGTTAATAGGCTTATATAAATAAAGTAGCAAAATTGAAATCATATATTATTAAAATTTTTATATAAGTTGCTAAAATAATGGTTTTACTTAAATAATTTTAATTTATAAATATAATTAAGATAAATGTAGACTTTATTACAACTTAATATAGTAGTTAAGAAAAGGTGATTTAATGAAAAAGACAATAGGAATTCTTGCTCACGTAGATGCTGGTAAAACTACGTTTTCAGAGCAAATACTTTATCATACAAAAAGCATAAGAAATAGAGGAAGGGTAGATCATAAAAATTCATTTTTAGATACACACGATATTGAAAAAAGTAGAGGAATTACTGTATTTTCAGAACAAGCTACATTTGCAATTCAAGATTCTACTTATTATCTTATAGATACTCCTGGACATATTGATTTCTCTACAGAAATGGAAAGAGCATTAAGCATATTAGATTATGCTATTTTACTTATAAGTGGAGTAGAAGGAATCCAAGGACATACTGAGACAATTTGGAATTTACTTAGAAAATATAATATTCCTACTTTTATTTTTATAAATAAGATGGATAGAACAGGAGCAGACTTAGAAAAAGTTATTGAAGAAATTGAAGAAAATTTAACTAATGATACATGTTACATAGATTCTATTAATGGAATGAGTGAAGAATTAATAGAATTTATTTCTGAGAGAAATGAAGATCTTTTAGAGAAATATTTAAATGGTGAGTATGAAGAGGATATTTGGATTAACGAGCTTAAAAACCTTATAAAAGAAAATAAAGTATTTCCTTGTTTAAGTGGAAGTGCTCTTCAAGATGAAGGAATAGATAATTTTTTGAACATATTTAATGAACTTACTTATACAAATTATAATGAAGATAGTGAGTTTTCAGGAAGAGTTCATAAAATACGATACGATATTAATGGAACTAGAATTACTTTTATAAAAGCTATTAGTGGGAGTCTTAAAGTAAGGGATGAAGTTACTTATGGAATAGCAGCTGAAGAAGTAACAGAAAAAGTAAGTAGTATAAGAATTTATAATGGTAGTAAGTTTTCTACTATTGAAAAAGTATCTGCAGGAGATGTTTTTGCAATAACAGGGATTACTAAAGCAATGCCAGGAGAAGGTGTAGGAAAAATTAGAGAAAGCATTCGATTCAATATGATTCCAACACTAATGTCAAAGGTTATTTTTGATAAATTTTATAATGTAAAAGAAGTTTTGGGATATTTTAGAATATTAGAAAATGAAGATCCAGCATTAAATATAATATGGAATGAAAAACATCAAGAAATTCAAGTTTCAATTATGGGTAAAATTCAACTTGAAGTACTTAAAGAAGTTGCATTAAATAGATTTAATTTAAAGATAGAATTTGGCCCTTGTGAAATTATGTACAAGGAAACTATAGATAACAACACATATGGATACGGGCATTTTGAACCATTAAAGCATTATGCTGAAGTTCATTTGAAAATAGAGCCAAACAAAAGAGGTGAAGGAATAACTTTTGAAAATAAATGTCATGCGGATGATTTAACTACAGGAAATCAAAATTTAATTAAGACACATATCTTTGAAAGAAATCATCATGGGCTTTTAAGTGGCTCACCAATTACAGATATAAAGATAACTTTACTAACAGGTAGGGCACATAACAAACATACTGAAGGTGGAGATTTTAGAGAAGCTACTTTTAGAGCAATAAGGCAAGGGTTAGAAAAAGCTAATAATATACTTCTTGAGCCATTTTATAAGTTTAAAATAGATGTAGAGTTAGATTATATGGGGAAGGTTATATCTGATATTCAAAGGCTAAATGGAGAGTTTGATTCTCCAGAAACAAAATTAAATAAAGTTTCTATAACAGGAAGAGGACCAGTAGCTACATTTATGGATTATAGTTCAGAAATACTTACATTTACAAAAGGAAAAGGCAATACAACTTTAGTCTTTGATGGATATGATGTATGTCATAATACAGAAGAGGTAATTGAAAAAATAGGATACAATAAAAATGCGGATATAGAATATTCATCAAGTTCAATTTTTTGCTCAAAAGGGCAGGGGTTTGTAGTTCCTTGGAATAAGGTAGAAGAATATATTCATTGTGAGAGTAAAGAAATTTAATATATATCTGTATAAATTTTTTTAAATTAATATAGGATGTGATATTATAAGAAAGCCCCTATTACAATTAATCACTTGATGTTTTATAAATTAGGAATGGTAACTTTTTATTGACCTAATTTTATTTGAGATTTAGCTAAATTAGGAAAATGCAAAGGAAAACTTTTAGGTGTTTGTCTTAAAAAAGATACTTACAAGGCATAGTTCACAGTTGTGGAAATAATTCAGATCTGCTGAATTAAGAAATCATTATATTAACCATCAAATAGTTGATATAACTTAAAATTCATAAACTACTAAGTAGTTTCATTATAAGCTGTGAACTGTGAATTTCGCACTGTGAACTATATAAATTACTTCGCAATTTAAAACAAGTGAGCCACAAGTTTATTTCCATCTTCCAGAACATTTACAGTAAAGAAGTTCCAAGGAACTATTGTTGCACCTACTCTAGAAATCGCAACTCTTATTTTGAAACTATTTCCAGAATTAATTTTAGAATCTATTCCTTCATAAGTTACTCTATCCAATCTAACAACCATTTCTTGTCCGCTAGAAAGCTCCATTTGACTTCTTAATGATTCTAAATCTTTTTTTAATTTTTCTTTATCTTTTTCAGTAATTGGTATATATCCTTTTTCGGAAGCATTATCATATGAAATTAAATAATCATATACAGAATTATCTTCATTTAAATATGAATATAATAAATCATTTATAAAATCTGTTTCTTTATATTCACCAGCAGTATAATGGATAGATTGTTGATCATCATAAATATTTGTACCAGATTCAATCAATGCTAAGTCCTTTGTAGAGATGTACATTTTTCCAAAGGCCTCAAAGGAAGTAGGTCTTTCAGGAGTTTTTTCTTCAGAGGTATCTTCAATATTCTGAGATGAATTAATGTCTTTAGGTAAATTTTCTTCAACATTATTGCCTACAGCATTATTCGAATTTAAAATTTTGCATGAAATTAAATTTATTGAAATTAACAATAAAAATAAAAAGGAAAATAATTTTTTGATTTTCATATGAATTTCCTCCCAAAGGTAAATTTACCCAATAAGTTATTTAGCTTTATTTTATTATAAAAAGGGAAAAAAGTAAATTAAAAGGGAAAATGTTTAAGTATATAATCAATAAAAATTCAAATAAATTAATTAGTTGATAAAATTACAATATATAAATATAATTTATATATACAAATATAAAATTAGGAGGAGAAGTATGTCAGTTAAAATGTTACACACTTGCATAAGGGTTAAGGACTTAGAAAAGTCATTAAAGTTTTACCAAGATGCATTAGATTTAATAGAGACAAGAAGAAAGGAATTTCCAGAACATAAATTTAGCCTTGTTTATTTATCAAATGAAAAAGGTGGATATGAAATAGAATTAACTTATAATTATGATGTAGAAAAACCATATGATTTAGGAAATGGTTTTAGTCATATTGCAGTTGAAGTGGAAGATTTAGAAGAGATGAGAGAAAGACATATTTCTTTAGGATATGAAGTTACTCCATTTAAAGGACTTCCAGGAACAAAACCTTCATACTATTTTGTAACTGATCCAGATGGATATAAAATTGAAGTAATAAGAGCTAAATAAAACTAAGAAAATCTAGTAACTTTACAAAAGTTACTAGATTTATTTTTATGTATTATGCATAAACTATTTAAAGCAATATTAAAGGCAATATGATATAGACCTTGGAAATATTATGTAAATAACGATAGTATATATTAAATGGCTTGTTTGGAATAGATAATTAAATAATAAAAATTATCTAAAAAGAGTACAAATTACCAAATAAATAGTTTATAATATAAATAAGTTAAAATAAAAAATAAAGGATAAAGGAGTATTATATATGAGTAAGATATCAATAATTGGAGCTGGTTCAATTGGAGCCACTACTGCCTTTGCCTTACTACAAAAGGAAGTAGCAAGAGAAATAGTTATTAATGATATAAATCAAGAAAAGGCTTTAGGCGAGGTTCTTGACTTAATGCACGGTAGTTCTCTAAATAGCCCGTGTAACGTAACATTAGGATCATTAGAAGATACTAAGAATTCAGATATAATTATTATAACAGCTGGTGTTGCACAAAAACCAGGAGAAACTAGATTAGATTTAGTTGATAAGAATTATAAAATTTTTAAAAGCTTTGTTCCAACAATAGCAAAATTAAGTCCTAATGCGATATTGTTAGTTGTATCAAACCCTGTGGATATACTAGCATATATGGCTTATAAGTTATCTGGCTTCCCAAAAGAGAGAGTTATAGGTTCAGGAACTGTTTTAGATACAACAAGATTAAGAAGTTTACTTGGAAAGTACTTTGGAATTGATGGAAGAATTGTTCAAGGATATGTATTAGGTGAACATGGAGATAGTGAATTTGTTCCATGGTCATCACTTACAATAGGAAACATTCCAATAAAAGATTTTTCAGAACAATTAAAAATTGAATGGGATGAGGCTACTGAAAAAGTTATTGCTGATGATGTTAAAAATGCAGCTTATGAAGTAATTAATAGGAAGGGAGCTACTGCCTTCTCAGTTGCAGCAGTTTTAACAAGAATAGTAGAAGCCTTCTTAAAGGATGAAAAAACAGTACTATCAGTATCTACTTTATTAGAAAATTATTTAGGAGTAAACAACACATATTTAAGTGTCCCAACAATAGTAGGAAAAAATGGAGTAGAAAAAGTATTAAATATAGAACTATCTAAAGAAGAAAGAGAAAAATTTGTTTCATCAGCTAAGATAATGAAAGAATATATTGATAGAATTGATAATAACTAGAATTATAAGTTTAATATTAATATAAATTACAACTCATTGAGAAGTGTCAACTTAGTTGGCACTTTTTAATTTTTATCATAAAATATATTATTTGCATGAACAATTTAACAAAATTAAGTTTTAAAAGTAAAAGACAAATCATAATATAAAAAGAAGTTATCTTTAATTTTAATTGGTATAATAAGGGGAATATATAAACATGAAAAATATTAATATACAAGACTTTCTTAAAAACAAAATAATAGGATACAGTATTATTACAGCTGCATCAATTACATTTATTTATTTACTTATATCAATATTTTTTATCAATCACTTATTTTTTAATACGACCATTAATGGTATAGATGTATCATTAAAAACCTATGAAGAAGCTCAAGATACACTAAAAGAATCCATAAATGAATATAAGTTAAAAATAGTACAAAGAGATGAAAAAATAGAAGAATTACTAGCGCAAGACATAGAATTAAAATTCAATGAAAATAATAGTGTTTTAAACATAAAAAAAATACAAGCTTCCTTAAAGTGGGGAAGATCATTATTTAAAAAGCAAGATTATTATATAAATGATTTAGTGAGTTATGATAATAATAAATTATTAAAAAAGATACAAGAGCTAGATTGCTTAAATAAAAATATAGTAGATCCAAGAAACGTAGACTTTAAATACTCAAATGGTTCTTATAATTTAGTGGAAGAGGTTTATGGAAATAAAATAGATAATAATAAGTTATATGAAACTATAAAAGTCAGCATATTAAATGGAGCAGTTGTAGTAAATTTAAATGATAAGTCTTGTTATGAAAATCCTAAATACACTTTAAAATCAGACAAGACAATAGAAACAAAAGCTATATTAGATAAGTATGTTTCCACTAAAATAACATATTTATTTGAAAATGAGAGTGAGGTTTTAGATGGAGATAGAATAAATAAATGGCTTAGTGTGGATGATAACTTAAATGTTAAAATTGATGAGAATGCAGTAAAAGATTATGTGTTAGAATTAAGCTCTAAGTATAACACGATGGGAATAACAAGAGATTTTAAAACCTCCACAGGAAAAGTAGTAAAAGTTAAGGGTGGATATTATGGGTGGAAAATCAATTCTATTGGCGAAACAAAAATGTTAATTGAAAATATAAAACTTGGAGCAGTATTAGAAAAAGAACCGGTATATACACAGAAAGCTTTATATAGAGGTAGTGATGATATAGGAGATACTTACGTAGAAGTAAATATAACAAATCAACATTTGTGGTTTTATAAAAACGGAAAATTAATTACCCAAGGAGATGTAGTTACTGGAGATTCTAGCAAAGGTTATTCTACTAATCTTGGAACGTATGCACTTAATTATAAACAAAAAGAAGCAACTTTAAGAGGGCCAAATTATGAAGCGAAAGTAACTTATTGGATGCCTTTTAATGGGAATATAGGAATTCATGATGCAAGTTGGAGATATTCTTTTGGGGGAGAAATATATAAGGGAAACGGAACACATGGATGTGTTAATTCTCCATCATATTTAGCAAAAACTATTTTTGAAAATATTGAAGAGGGCACTCCTATTATTTGCTATGAGGAGTGAATTTGATATAATAGTAAAAAGGGGGTATTTAATATGAAAGATAACAGAATTAACTTAGTAATAAAATCTTTGCTTTGGGGTATAGTTTGGCTTGGATTTGCAGCGTTAATAGGATTTATAATAACTAAAGTAACATCCTATAAAAACTTTGAAAACGTCTTATTTATAGAAGGAGTTATATTAGTTTTTGTAGGAATTTTTGCATCTATATCAGGAGATCCAATGGCGCTTTCTATGCAAGGAGCTGGACAAAACAGTGGTCAATATGCAACTAATGCAAATTTAGAAATTACTAAAATGGAAAGAGAAAAATCTAATAGAAAATTAAATATATCACTTGCAGTAAGTACATTTTCTTTAATATTAGGTGGACTATTTAGTGCTGGTATAACTTTTATAATATAAATAAAGATCTATATTTTAGTTAAAGGTTTATTTTTAATACATTCTCTAAATAATAATTAACACATTATGTAGAACAAAAGTATAGAAGCATTTAACAATTATATTATATAAGTTATTACTTATTAAATAAAAGGAGGGGTTTCATGGGGAAATTTTTTAGAAAAAGTTTTAATATTGATTTAAAAGATTCACTGGCGTATCCATCTGGAAAGACCATTTGCGATATTATAGAAAGAGAACAAAAGAACGTTGAATTTATAAGCAAAGAAAATCCCGTAATTTTTAAAATAGAGGATGGAACGTATGAAGTTAGTATTAAAATGGCTCGTGGTGGTTATTATTTATCTTGTAGAGAAGTCAAGGAGTAACATTTTATATTCTTTAGTAAATATTATAAGAATTAAGTAGAAAAGTGGGCAACTCGTATTGTCCACTTTTATTTATTACTTATCAATAACTCTCTAAAATAGAGATACTAATTAAGTAGTTATATATTAAAAATTATTAATTAATATATATTATTAATTAGTTCTTGATTTAATATAGGATATTATAGTATTATTTTATATAACTAACAGAAACTAATATTTAATAGAATTAGTTTCTAATTTAAAAATAAGAATAAGAAATTTAATACTACTTATAAAAGAGTATTAAATTTAATAAATTGAAATAAGACTATACTTTGGAGGAATTTATGTTAAATATAGGATGTCATTTATCAACTACAAAAGGTTTTGAAAATATGGGAAAAGAAGCACTGCAAATTGGAGCAAATACTTTTCAATTTTTTACCCGTAATCCAAGAGGTGGTAAAGCAAAAGAAATAGATATGGATGATATGGAAGCTCTTTTAAAAATTGCACGTGAAAATAACTTTGCAACTATTTTAGCACATGCTCCATATACATTAAATGCATGCTCAGCAGATGAAAGAACAAGAGAATTTGCCAGAGAAATGATGGTTGATGATTTAAATAGAATGGAACTTATGCCAAATAATTTGTATAATTTTCATCCAGGAAGTCATGTGAAACAAGGGGTGGAGATAGGAATTAATTATATAGTAGATTTACTTAATACAGTATTAAGTAAAGATCAAACCACAACAGTTTTATTAGAGACTATGGCCGGAAAAGGCTCAGAAGTTGGAAGAACATTTGAAGAAATAGCAGAAATAATATCAAGAATTGAATTAAAAGAAAAAATGGGTGTTTGCCTAGATACCTGTCATATTTATGATGCAGGATATGATATAGTGAATGATTTAGATAAGGTTTTAGAAGAATTTGATGCAGTAATTGGATTAGATAGATTAAAAGCAATTCATTTAAATGATAGCAAGAATCCATTTAAAAGCCATAAAGATAGACATGAAAAAATTGGAGAAGGATTTTTAGGATTAGAAGCTATAACAAGAATAATAAATCACCCTAAGCTAAAACATTTACCATTTTTTTTAGAAACTCCAAATGAATTAGATGGTTATGCAAAAGAAATAGAAATATTAAGAAGTAAATATGTAGAATAAGAAAAAATCTTGCTATCTATTAATTTCTTGTGTAATATTTAGTTATCAATACGGAATTTCTATAAATTGCGAATATAAAGGCTATGATAACTAGATATGTTCCGTAAGCTAATAGTTCTTTCTTCACCAAGTACGTCTAGTTTCTTGCTATATGCTTACTTCACATATTCTATTTATCTTCGCCAACTTATATTTATAATTTAAAATTGCTAAATTAAGAATTATTCACATTAATACATATCATTAGGTTTAATTCGTAATATACAACAAGGGGTTGTTTAGAGATGGAAGATTTAAAAAATGCTATTTATGAAATATTAAAAGAAGAAATTATAAAGATAGTTATTAGTAATAAAGTAAACAAAGAAGTTGAATATAATAAAATAAATTTTTTGCTAAAGGAAAATAGTAAAGGCAAAAAATATTATCAAATAGAAAAATTTACTGATAAACAAGTTTTTCATGAAAATATTGAAGTTAATGAAATAGAAAAAGCACTATTTGGTATTGTAAATGAAAATTATAAACAATTATCTGCATGGTCTAATGAAAGTTCCTTTGATTTGAAAATATCTAAAAAAGGAAAAGTATTTTTAGGAAAGAAAAGAAGTAATAATTCTAAGCTTTCTAATAAAAGTCATAATAAAGAAAAAAATTATATATTAAAAGAAGGAATGATAATAGAGCCTTTAATAGACCTTGGGGTCTTTACTAAAGAAGGTAAAGTCATAAATTCTAAATATGATAAATATAAGCAGATAAATAGGTTTATTGAAATAATAGATGATGAGATAAAGAAAAATGATTATAAAGAACTTACTATATTAGATTTTGGTTGTGGAAAATCATATTTAACATTTGTTTTATATTATTATTTTGTAGAAATAAAAAATATAAATGTGAAAATGATAGGTTTAGATCTTAAAGAGGATGTAATTAGAAAATGTAATGAAATAGCTAAAAGATATAGGTATGATAATTTGCATTTTGAGCTTGGCGATATAAATGGATATAAGTACGAAAATAATGTTGATATGGTAATAACATTACATGCCTGTGATACAGCAACAGATTATGCTTTATATAATGCAATTAAATGGAATGCAAAAATGATTTTTTCAGTACCATGTTGCCAGCATGAATTTAATAATCAAATGCAAGCAAATACATTACCTATACTAACCAAGTATGGTATAGTTAAAGAAAGAGTAGCTGCGTTAATGACTGATGCAGTAAGGGGAAACCTTTTAGAGGCGGTAGGATATAAGACACAACTCTTAGAATTTATTGATATAGCTCATTCACCTAAAAATATTTTGATAAGAGCTTCAAAATCTAAAATTTCAATGGAGAAAAAAGATAAAGCTTTAAAAGAAGTTTATTCACTTATAAATGAGTTTAACTTTAATCCTACTTTATTAGATTTATTGAAAAAGGACAATTTTATATAATGTTCATAGCTGTGCTTTTAATAGTACAGCATTTTTTATTCTTTAGAAAATTATAAAAGCTTTATTATTTGTGTAACTATTTATAATTTTTAGTTGATTTGGAGTGGAACGATGAAATAAGAAAACTTACATATGACCTTTTTATATTTGTGACTAAGTTACAATAAATTTGATAAAAATAATATAGAATAGTCTAATAAGAACATATTATAAAATGAGTGGGAGGTATATATGGATAGAAATGAATTAACATTATATTTAGAAAAGAAATTAAATAAAGAATTTATAGGACAAAGAGAATTCTTTAAAGAAATATCAGAATACTTTATAAATAAAGTAGAAAATAATGAAAAAGGAATTCTAGTTATAGCTGGACATAAAAATACATTTAAGAAGGCAAGTATTAAAACAATCTTTGAGGAATTATATGAAAAAAATTTAATGAAAAATAAAAATGTAGATGAAATAGATTTAGCATCTTATAATTTTAATATGGGGTATAATGCCTTTTTAACGGATTTATATGAGAAACTAGATAATGATAAATCAGATGGATTAATGTTTAAAAATACTGAAAAAGCATCAGAGGAAGTAATCAAATTACTATCAAATATATATCCTAATACTTGTATTCAATTAAATAATGATTACATAATTAAAAATAAGTTTCTGGTAGAAGCTAAAGTTCAAGACAAAAATAAGATTAATAAAATTGTTTGTCATAATAAATTCTTTATATTTATTTATAATTATGAAGATAAAAATGAGTTTGATGATTTTTCCCAATTATCATTAAAAAATAGAGAAAAAATTTTTTATACAAGAGAGCTAACACAAAAAGAGAAAAATATAATTATAAGAAAGAAGTTAATAAATGAAATAGAAAAGATAAAATCTGATTTTGGAGTACAAGTTTTATTAGGATTTAAGGATAATGTTAATGAAAAAGAAGTATTTGGTGTTTGCCAATATCTTCAAAAGAACTTCAATAAAAATAGTGGGTTTGATATTACAGAATATATATATTATAAAGTAAGTGATCCTTTAAGAAATTTTATATTAAAAGAATCTATAGAAGAAGGAGAAAAGATATTAATATATGTAAACCATAATAGGTTATATTGTAAAGCCAATAATGAAATATATAGGTTAAATAAGTATTCAACACCTACTTTAGATGATGTTAGATATAAATTAGAATCTATAATAGGGGTTAAGCAATTAAAAGAATTTTTATTAAATATAGAAAATAATTATAAGGTGCAAAAGATAAGAGAAAAGCTAGGGTTAAGGACATCAAGAATATCTTTAAATATGATATTTGCAGGAAATGCTGGTACAGGAAAAACAAACGCAGCTAGAATAACGTATGAGTATTTAAATGCTTTAGGTTTATTATCAACTGGAGTATTTATTGAAGTTAGTAAAGCCGATTTTATAACAGAAAATGTTAATGAAACCGCTAAAAGAACGAATGATATAATAAATTCAGCAATAGGTGGTGTATTATTTATTGATGAAGCATATGCCTTATGTGAAAGTGAAGATGATAAAGTCGGAAAAGAAATAGTAGATGCTTTGTTAAAAGGAATTGAAGATAATAGAAATAATTTAACTGTTATATTAGCTGGATATGAGAAGGATATGGAAGAGTTTTTAAGCTTTAACCAAGGACTTAAATCTAGATTCCCTAATATAATTCATTTTGAAGATTATAAACCTGAAGAAATGTATGAAATAGCCATGCAAATTGCTAAAGCCAAGGGATATAGAATTGCGAAAAATGTGAAGAACGATTTGATAGATCTATTTGCTAGAAATCAACTTACAGGTAAAAATGATTTAGGTAATGCAAGATTTGTTAGAAATATAATAGAAAATGCTATTATATATTCTTCAAGAAAATATTTAACCAATAATAAAAGCGAAATAGATCTTTTAGAGGGAGAAGATTTTAATTTTAAAGCTAGTGCTAAATTTGATTTAGAAGAAAAGTTAAAAGGCATAATAGGATTAGAAGATGTTAAAAATCTTTTAAGAAGTCAATATAAACTTTTAGTTGCACAAGAAAAAAGGAAATCAGTTGGAGTAAATACAGAAATAGAGCAAAATTTAAATATGGTATTTGCGGGTAATCCAGGCACAGGAAAAACTAGTATAGCCAGATTAGTTGCTCAAATGCTAAATAGCATGGGATTATTAAAAGTGGGTCAACTAGTAGAAACTGATAGATCTAGTTTTGTTGCTAATATTCCAGGAGAAACAGCTAAAAAAACAGAGGAAAAATTTAAAGAAGCTTTAGGTGGAGTATTATTTATAGATGAAGCATATACTCTTGCAAATGATAGTCTAGGAAGAGAAGCAATAGAAACACTTCTTAAATTAATTGAGGATTATTCAAGAGAAGTAATAGTTATTCTAGCTGGGTATGAGCAAGATATGGAAGAGTTTTTTGATGTAAATATAGGTCTTCGATCAAGATTTCCATTATGGACTAATTTTGAAGATTATAATCCAAATGAACTTTTAGAAATGGCTATAAGGTTAGTTGAATCAAAGGGATTTAAGTTATCAAAGAACGGCTATATAGCGTTAAAAAAGAGCTTTGTTGATATATATGAAAATTCTGATGCACAATCAGGAAATGGCAGAATGGTTAGAAATTATGTTGAGAACTTAATAAGATTTCAAAGTATAAGAATTGCAGAAGAGGACATAAGTGTCTATGAAATGAATTTAATAACATCCAAGGATATAGAAAAACTTAATACTTCTCAATATGATAATGAGTTTGACTTAGAAGAAAGATTAAAAGATTTAATTGGAAATGAGGAAGCTAAAGAGTTTTTAAGAAATCAGTATAAATTAATGAGGGTTAAAGAAAAACGCAAAAAACTAGGATTATCGACTGATATAACTAGATATATGAACATAATTTTTACTGGAGAAATTGGAACTGGAAAAAAGACAGTATTAAATATATTGTCAGAAACATTATATAGCATGGGTGTTGTAAAAGCTAAAAATATAGTAGAAATAAATAAAGAAGAGATTATAGACAATATGAAAAATGGAGTATCTTTTGAAGACATTTTAAACAAGCAAATTGGTAAAGTTGTATATATAGATTCAGCAGAATTTTTATTACAAGATACATCAAATAGGATAATTAAGGACTTAATTAAATTTATAGATAAAAATAGTAATAAAATAGTCTTAACTTTATCAGGGAAAAGTAAGAATATTAAAAAGCTTATGAAGTCAAATCCAGAGTTAAACTATAGATTCCCATCAATGTTAAACTTTGAAGATTATAAAAAAGATGATTTATTTAATATGGCATTGAGTATTTTGGAGAGCAAAAGATATATTTTAGATAACGAATCTAAAGAAACTTTAAATAAAGCTATAGTTGAGTTATATGATAATAGAAATTTAAGTTTAAGAAATGGTTTAATGATAAAACAATACCTAGATATTCTTATTAGAGAGCAAAGCATTAGGATTTGTGATCCAAAAATAAATCCTAAAGAAATGAGTATAATAATTTCAAGTGATATTATTAAAAGTAAAAATCAATTTTTATCAAAGAATATTTTTGAATAATATTTTTATAAGAAATTATAAAAAACAAAAAGCAGCAAGTATATAATTTTTATATATTGCTGCTTTTAATTTACTTAGTAGCACTTTTAATTTGAAAGTAAAAGTGACATATAATTATAATTAAAGATGATATTATATTAGATATTTAAAGGCTTAATGTTATTTAGATTTATATTAATGCATTCATTTGCTTCTAAACTTATATGACTGCCAGAATAAGGTTTTCCGTTTACCAATATTATAACCTTATCAATTCCATAATTATATGCATAAGTTAATGCTAAAGTTTTCAAAGCAGCAGATTCACTACCAGAACCAACTTTAGTTAAAATATTATAATAAGACTTTGATAAATCTACGGTTAATGTATTATTAACTTTATCTAACTTAGCTGTACGAACAGACAAATTATCACCAAAATTAAAAGAATCTTCATCAGGAGTATTTTTCAATTCATTTGTTAATGCAGTTACTAAAGCACCATCTATAACTTCAATAGGTCTATCGATATAATAAAAAACATCATCAGAGCAATTATAGTAGTAAACTCTACAATTTAATGTTTTTTTGTTTTTTGAAGAAGACTTATTGTTAGTATCGTATGAAGTTTTAGAATATGCAATTGCAGAATTATAATCTACTTTAAAATAGCCCTCAGGAAGTTCGCCTCTTAATGATGTATACAATTCATCACCAAAGTAAATAGCTACTTTATCAACACCTAAATTATATCCATAAGTTGAAAGTAATGAAGCTAACAATCCACTTTCAGTTGAAGTACCAAGAACCATTTTATTAACATATGAAGATGAAAAAACTACAGTTAGAAGTTTTTTTTCTTTATCAATTTTAGCAGAGGTAATTTCTACTTCATTAGTAAGGGTCATAAAATTCTTATTAGGAGAATAATTTTGTAATTCTTTAGTTAAAGCTTTTACTATTGCTTTATCTGTGACTTCAATTTCTTTATCAATATAATATAACTGAAGTTTTGAAGAGTCAAAATAAAATAATCTAACTTTATTATTAGTTATTGATTTATTTTCTGGAGAACCATTATTTGATTTTTCATTTTCACCAGGAGTATCTTTAGATTCTTCTTCATCCACACTATTTTGTGAATTTGGAGCTTTTGGAGGTTGATTATTATTTTTTTTACAACCAATTAATGTGAGTGAAAATATTAATGAGAATATCAATAAAAATATTCTTTTTTTCATTTAATCACTTCCTAAATTTATAATTGTTAATATATTTTATTATAATATACAATAATTATTGACAAAATAAAAAATAAATATTTATTATACAGAATAAAGATATAATAATATTCTTTAATAAATTTAATAAAAGTTTAATTTATTGTATAAATATTTCAAATATAATATAAATTAAATAATAAGTATCCTTTGAATTTTAATATTTAAATAAAAAATATATATAATTTAATAAGCTTTTTATATAATGAAGAAAGGAGATAAGATGAGAAAATTTTTCAAAATTTTAGGAATGATATTAATAGCAATAGTTTTATTAGCAGGCATATTTATATATTCTATAAGAGATAGGATATCTTTATATACTAATATATTAAAAAAATATAGTGAATTTGTTGAGGATGGAGAGAGTTTAACACAAGATACTTCTTTAAAAGCAATAGATTATATAGATTATAATAATGTTGAATATAAAAATACTAATGGAGTTCCTTTAAATTTAGATATATATTCACCAAAGAAAGATGTAAAAGGAGGATCACCTGTAATTCTTTATGTTCATGGAGGAAGCTGGGTTTATGGTGGAAAAGAAATACCACAGGCTATATCTCCATTATTAGATTCCTTTAGAGAAGAAGGGTTTACTATAATAAGCACTAGTTATGAGCTTATGAGGAACGAAGAAAATTTCAGTAAACAAATAAGTGATGTTAAGGATACGATAAGATGGATTTATAAAAATAAAGATAAGTTCGATTTTAACACAGACAGAATAGGAGTTATAGGAGCTTCTTCAGGAGCACATTTAGCTTTAATGGCAGCATATAGTGATAATAATGAATTTATTGACTCACCAGAATTAAAAGATTATCCCTGTGATATAAAATATATAATAGATTTTTTTGGACCAACAGATTTATCTACTTTAGATATTAACAATGTTCAATGGGATTTAGAGCAGATTATAAATTCTGTGGGAGAAAATAAAGATGAAATATTAAATAAATATAGTCCAATAAATTACGTGGATAAAGAAGAACCAACAACGCTTATAGTTCATAGCAAACAAGATAAAATAGTTCCATACGAAAATGCAGAATTATTATATAATAAATTAAAGTCGAATGGAAATAAGTCAGAGTTGATAACATTAGAAGGAACTAGTCATGATTTCTCTCAAATAGATATAGATGAACTTGTAGGTGTGGGAATTAAAATGTTAGAATTTATAGCTAAGAATATGTAGAAAATTAATAAAAGTATCAAATTTAATTTATACTTTTCTATATAAATGTGAAATTATATTTTCTAGATAAAACAATGCTTATCAATTTGATAAAAAACTATTTAAAGCCTCTAAAAGTCAAGAAAACTGTAGAATTAACCAAAGTGATAAAGGGTTATCAAAATGATAACCCTTTATTTTTTATACAAAAAAATATGAATAAATATGGTGAATAGCGAATAAAATCAAACAAAATCACATATAAAATTTAAAAAACACCGCTAAGATTTGGCATGGATTTTGCTTGATATATAAATGAGATTTAGAATAAAAATATTTAAAATTAAATACATTTGTAAAGATAAGGGGGAAAAGAATATGGATTTTAAAAATATCAAACTACAAGCAGAGGGATATGAAGCTCAAATGACTAAATTCTTAAGAGATTTAGTTGCTATTCCTGGAGAAAGTTGTGAAGAAAAAGGTGTTGTTGAACGTATAGCTGAAGAAATGAGAGCAGTAGGTTTTGACAAAGTGGAAATAGACCCACAAGGTAATGTATTAGGATATATGGGTACAGGGGAAACATTAATAGGTTTTGATGCTCATATTGACACAGTTGGTATAGGAAATAGAACTAATTGGAATTTTGATCCATATGAAGGCTATGAAACAGAAACTGAAATAGGTGGACGTGGTACTTCTGATCAATTAGGTGGAATTGTTTCATCTGTTTATGGTGCAAAAATAATGAAAGATTTAGGACTGTTAAATAAAAAATATACAGCATTAGTTGTTGGATCAGTTCAAGAAGAAGACTGCGATGGACTTTGCTGGGAATATATAATTAAGGAAGATAAAGTTAGACCTGAATTTGTAGTGTCTACAGAGCCAACAGATGGTGGTATATATAGAGGACAAAGAGGACGTATGGAAATACGTGTTGATGTTCAAGGAGTTTCATGTCATGGTTCTGCTCCAGAAAGAGGAGATAACGCAATTTATAAAATGGCTGAAATATTGACTAATGTTCGTGATCTTAACGAAAATGATGCAGCTGATGATAAAGAAATTAAAGGTTTAGTAAAAATGTTAGATGAAAAATATAATCCAGAATATAGAGAAGCTAACTTTTTAGGTAGAGGTACTGTTACAACTTCTGAAATTTTCTTTACTTCACCAAGCCGTTGTGCAGTTGCCGATTCATGTTCAATTTCATTAGATCGTCGTATGACTGCAGGTGAAACTTGGGAGAGCTGCTTAGAAGAAATTCGCGAACTTCCAGCTGTTAAAAAGTATAATGCAACTGTAAGTATGTATAACTATGATAGACCAAGTTATACAGGATTAGTGTATCCAATTGAATGTTATTTCCCAACTTGGGTAATTCCAGAGGATCATGTTGTAACAAAGGCAATGGAAGAAGCATATAAGGGTCTTTATGGAACAACAAGAAGTGGTGATGCTGTAACTAATGAAATGAGAAAAGCACGCCCTCTTACTGATAAATGGACATTCTCAACAAATGGTGTTTCAATAATGGGACGTAATGGAATTCCTGTAATAGGGTTTGGACCTGGTGCAGAAGCACAAGCACATGCTCCAAATGAAAAAACTTGGAAAGAAGATTTAGTAAAATGTGCTGCTGTTTATGCTGCATTACCAACAATTTATTGTGCTAATAAAGATAAATAAAAATATAATATTAAGTTAAATTTAAAAATTAAAATAAAATTAAGATAATGAAGGGTAGGAATATTAAGATGGCTTTAATGGACAAATATATTAATAAACTTAACGAATTAGATTTTTCAAAGATGCATAATGACGATTTTATGTTAACTTGGGAAAAGAGTGATGATGAATTACAAGCTGTATTTACAGTTGCAGAAGCATTAAGAACTTTAAGGGAAAACAATATTTCATCAAAGATATTTGATAGTGGTCTTGGAATATCCTTATTTAGAGATAACTCTACAAGAACAAGATTTAGCTTTGCATCAGCTTGTAACCTTTTAGGATTAGAAGTACAAGATTTAGATGAAGGAAAATCTCAAGTAGCTCATGGAGAAACAGTTAGAGAAACTGCTAACATGGTCTCATTTATGGCAGATGTTATAGGTATTAGAGATGATATGTATATCGGCAAAGGAAATACTTACATGAGAGAAGTATCAAAGGCTGTAAGAGAAGGTCATGAAGAAGGAACATTAGAACAAATTCCTACACTTGTTAATTTACAATGTGATATAGATCACCCAACTCAAGCTATGGCAGATGCTCTTCATTTAATAAACGAATTTGGTGGAGTAGAGAACTTAAAAGGAAAGAAAGTTGCTATGTCTTGGGCATATTCTCCATCATACGGTAAACCATTATCAGTTCCTCAAGGAATAATTGGATTACTAACAAGATTCGGAATGGATGTTGTTTTAGCTCATCCAGAAGGATATGAAGTAATGCCAGAAGTTGAAGAAGTAGCTAAAAAGAATGCTGAACTTTCAGGTGGATCATTTACTAAAACTAATTCAATGGAAGAAGCATTTAAAGATGCTGATATAGTGTATCCAAAGAGCTGGGCTCCATTTGTTGCTATGGAAAAAAGAACAGAATTATACGGTAATGGAGATTTTGATGGAATAAAAGCTTTAGAAAAAGAATTATTAGCACATAATGCTGAACATAAAGATTGGCAATGTACTGAAGAGTTAATGAAGACAACTAAGGATGGAAAAGCTTTATATTTACATTGCTTACCAGCAGATATTACAGGTGTTAGTTGTGAAGTTGGAGAAGTTGATGCTTCAGTGTTTGATAGATACAGAAAGCCACTATATAAAGAAGCTAGCTATAAGCCATATGCTATAGCAGCTATGATATTCTTAAGCAAAGTAAAAAATCCACAAGAAGTTTTAGCTAAGTTAGAAGCTGAAACTAAGGAAAGACAAGTTAAATAGTATAATTTAGATATTATATTTAGCATAAACACACTAATGGGCTTTTATTCAGTTTATTGAATAAGGGCCCATGCAATATAAAAATAAATCCAAATTAATAGGGAGAGAAATTATGAAAAAGAAAATAGTAATAGCATTAGGTGGGAATGCATTAGGAAATAATTTAGAAGAACAAATGGGTGCTGTTAAATCAACAGCAAGAGCTATTGTGGATTTAATTGAAGAAGGACATGATGTAGTAATATCTCATGGAAATGGGCCGCAAGTAGGAATGATAAATCTTGCTATGGATGCATTAACAAAATCAAATTATAAATACTCATCAATTCCAATGTCTGTATGTGTGGCTATGAGTCAAGGATATGTAGGATATGACTTGCAAAATGCTCTTAGAGAAGAATTATTAAATAGGAATATAGACAAATCAGTAGCAACAATTGTTACTCAAGTTGAAGTCGATAAAAATGATGAAGCCTTTAGTAATCCAACTAAGCCAATTGGAAGTTTCATGACTAAAGATGAAGCGGAGGCTCTAATTGCAAAGGGTGAAAATGTAGTTGAAGATTCAGGAAGAGGCTATAGAAGGGTTGTTGCATCACCAAGACCAAAAAGTATTATAGAAATTGATACAATTAGAAGTTTAGTAGAGTCTGGACAAGTTGTTATAGCATGTGGTGGTGGTGGAATTCCAGTAATGAAAGAAGGAAACCATTTAAGAGGTGCTAGCGCAGTTATAGATAAAGATTTTGCTAGTGCTACATTAGCTAAAGAATTAGATGCTGATTTTCTAATTATATTAACAGCTGTAGAAAAAGCAGCTATAAATTATGGAAAAGAGAATGAAAAATGGCTTGATGATGTTACAGTTGAAGAAATGACTAATTATGTAGAAGAGGGACATTTTGCTCCTGGATCAATGAAACCTAAAGTAGAGGCAGGAATAGAATTTGCATCTTCTAAAGCAGGAAGATATGCACTTATTACTTTACTTGAAAAAGCTAAAGATGGAATTTTAGGTAAGACAGGAACAAGAATAAAATAAGCTCAAGGGGGAGAAGTAATGTCTGAAAAAATTCAATGGAAAGAAAATACCATGCCAAAGAATAAAAAGGATGGTGACTTAGACTTTTTAAATATAGATGAAATAAATAAAGCAAGAAACTTTCATAAAAGTTTCCCAGAATATAGTGTGACACCATTAGTTAATTTAGAAAATTTAAGTAAGAGATTAGGGTTAAAAGGAATATATTTAAAAGATGAATCTTATAGATTTGGATTAAATGCATTTAAAGTTTTAGGTGGTTCTTATTCAATGGGAAAATATTTAGCACAAAGATTGAATAAGGATATTGCTGAGTTACCATATGAAAAACTAACATCAGAAGAAGTTAAAAATGAATTGGGAGAAATAACATTTGTAACTGCGACTGATGGAAATCACGGAAGAGGAGTTGCCTGGACTGCTAATAGATTAAAACAAAAATCAGTAGTATATATGCCAAAGGGATCTTCATTAATAAGATTAGAAAATATAAGAAAAGAAGGAGCAGAAGCTTCAATTACTGATATGAATTATGATGATGCTGTAAGACTTGCAGCAAAATATGCAGAAGAACATAACGGAGTGGTAGTCCAAGATACAGCTTGGGAAGGTTATGAAGAAATACCAGCATGGATAATGCAAGGCTATGGAACCATGGGACTTGAAGCATTAGAACAATTAAGAAATGATTATAATGTAGAAAGACCAACTCATATATTTTTACAAGCAGGAGTAGGCTCCCTTGCAGGAGGAATTCAAGGATTTTTTGCATCGGTATTTGGTGAAGATTGTCCAACAACGGTTGTAGTAGAAGCAAAAGAAGCAGCATGCTACTATGAATCAGCAATTGCAAACGATGGAAAGCCAAGAGCTGTTGGTGGAGATATGCCAACAATAATGGCTGGACTTGCATGTGGAGAAGTTAATATAACTGGATTTGAAGTTCTAAAGAATTACTCAAAAGCATTCGTTTCAGCACCAAACTATGTTGCTGCAAATGGAATGAGAGTTCTTGGCAACCCATTAAGTGGAGATAATAAAGTAATATCTGGTGAATCAGGTGCAGTTACTTTAGGGCTTGTATATGAACTAATGACAAATCCAGAATATAAGGATCTAAAGAAAACTATTGGATTAGATGAAAATTCTAGAGTACTTTTATTTAGCACTGAAGGTGATACAGATCCAGATAAGTATAGGGAAATAGTTTGGCAAGGAACATATAATAGATAAGTGCCAATATCAATACTCCTTTTCCAACCCTTAATTATAGGAAATGAAGTTATAATAAATTAATCATCATTAGATTTAAATATTAAATCTATAAAGAGTAATTCTTGTAATAAAGGAATTACTCTTTTTTATTTTATAAATATTAGATAAAAGAAATAATATTTTGAAAATACTTGAAACCTATACTTTACATAGTTATAATTAAATTGAATATATGTAAATATTTACAAATTAATATTATTATTATAGGGAAAACAATAAAATATTTAATTTGTTAGGAGGATATAAAAATGAAAATCGATAAAAGGTTTAAAAAGCTAATATCACTAAGTATTTTTTTAGCTATGCTTTTATCTTTTATGCCAGGAAAAGTTTCAATGGCTGCTGCTACAGGACTTCCAGGGAAACCAATACTCTCATCGGATCAATATGGAATTGATTATGATGGAGATTACAACATTACAATAAGCATGTATTATGGAAATAATGCAACAAAGTACAAGCTCTATGAGAGGCTTGGAATTAGTGGAGAGTACAAGGTTGTAGCCGAAGGTGAATTAACTGATAGCACTCCAGCAGTTCAATCTACAGTGGTAGAAATAAGAGGAAGAAAAGGAATTGGAATTTATAATTACTATGTAGAGTTTATAAATAGCTATGGTAGTGCACGTAGTGATAATTTAGAAGTTAGAGTTGGAAAAGATGGAAATACTAAAATAATTATTGATAACGTTGATAACGAAAGCATTAAATATCAAACTACAATGCCGCAAGGGAAAGCTAGTTATAAACTAACAAATAGAACTAATGGTAATTCGAGTTTTAGTGTTATTTCAAGTAATACATCGGTTGCTAAAGCTTCAATTGAAAATGGAAATATGTTAAATATAGAAGGTTTAACAGCAGGAAGAACAGGATTAAAAATTGTTGATAATACTACAGGAGATATAAGACAAATTGGGTTAAGGATTAAAAAGATAGATGGCTCTCTACCTGATATGCCGGATTATTTGTCTATAGGACAAGTATCAGAGGATACAGACAATGATTTAAATTTCTGGAAAGAAACAAGCAATGATGATACAAATAAGCGTACTGATATAAGATACATTTACGTTAATGGTGGACCATTTGGTGGATGGAGAAGTTGGACAACAGAAGATGGAGATAGAGTTAAGAGCTATATTAGAGAAAGCTTAAAGCTTGGAATGATTCCATTTTTTGTTTATTATAACGTACCAGATAATGGGGAAAGTTATGAGTTAGATTTAAAGCACATTAATGATAAAAGCTACATGGAGGGTTACTATAAGGATCTTAAATTCTTTTTAGATATTTGTAATGAATATGCTGGAGACGAAACAGTAGGTATGATTTTTGAGCCAGACTTCTTAGGATATATGATGCAGCAAAATAAGAAAAACCCATCAACAATAAGTTCAATAGTAGATGCTGCATACTCTTCAGGTGTACTTGTAAAGGGGAAAGATCCTGAATTCGAAAACTCAGTTAAAGGATTAGTTGAGTCCATTAACTATATAGTAAGAAAAGAATATAAAAGTTCTTACTTTGGATGGCAATTTAATATTTGGTCCTATGATAGTACAGAAATTCCTGGACAAGGATTACTTCATAAGACAGAACTTACAGGATGGGAAAATGGTAGACAATTTATAAAGCAAGTAGCTGAAGAAACAGCTAACTATTATTTATCAGCAGGAATAACATCTTATAATGCAGATTTTATTTCAATAGATAAATATGGATTAGATGGTGGTTATGAGGATAATGCAGCTACAAATCCTAAATCATCAAAGTGGCTTTGGAATGCTGATATTTGGAATAACTATTTATTATATACAAAGACGCTACATGAAGTAACAAAAAAGCCAGTTGTATTATGGCAAATACCAGTAGGACATTTAAATCATAGTGAAGAACCAAATCCGTATAATGGAGGAAAGTTTAATGATTTAACAAACAAAGTTGGAAATTACGAAGATTCAGCTCCAACGTACTTTTTTGGAGATACATTTACTCCAGGCTCTGATATTAGAAAGGAATACTTTAGTACTAACTTGGCTAATGATAGCAAGGTAAAGATTTCAGGAGATACTATAACTTGGGGAGATCATATACAAGAAACTAAAGATGCTGGTGTAGTATCGATATTATTTGGAGCAGGAGTTAATGCTAGTACTGATGCAGTAGGATCACCTGCGCCTGACAATTATTGGTGGATTACAAAAGCGCAAAGATATTTAAAAAATCCATTAAAGCTAGATGCAAACACAGGAACTATACCTAATCCAAATGATGGAAAGCCATTAAAGCCAGAGGTTGTATCAAGTTCATTATTAAGTAATGGAAACTATACAATAAGTATAAATATTCCTAGTAACTCTAAAGCTAAAGAGTATAAAATTTATGAAAATGGAAAAGTCATCAAAAGTGGAACTGTCTCAAATTTAGCACAAAGCATAAAGCAGGAAATTGTAAATAAACCAACAGGAACCTATATTTATCAAGGAGAGATAATAAATGGTACAGCCTCTAATTCAAGTGATATAATAACCGTAAAAGTTGATAATAACGCAACACCACCTATAGATATACCTTTAAAAGCTACATTATCAGTAGATAAGCCTTCAAATGAAGGAAGTTATAATTTGACTATAGTAATACCAGAAAAATCAAACGCAACATCATATAATTTATATGAAGATAATAAGATTATAAAAACTGGTGATGTAAACATAAATTCTCAAACTATAGTTGTTCTTTTTAATAATAAATCAAAAGGAACTTATACCTACAGAGTAGATTTATTTAACAAAGATGCTAGAACTAAAGGTGATATATTAACTGTAGTGTCAAATCCAATAATAAATGAAGAGGGTATAAATGTGGAATATGCAACTACTTCGGATTGGGGAAGTGGAGCAAACTTTCAAATAACTATCACTAATAATACCAATAAGGATTTAGTTAATTGGAAGCTAGATTTCAATTTTGATAAGAAAATTAATTCATTGCCAGATGCAACTTTTGTTCAAAGTGGTAATAGTTATACTGTGATTCCAAAATCATGGAATAACATTATTCCAAGGGGAGGAAAATTGACGCTTTTGGGGGCATGTGAAGGTAATGTAAATAATTTAACGATTTATAACACTAAGATTATAACACAATAAAATATAATATTTATAATTAGGGACTGTTATAGATTTTAACAGCCCCTATTAAAGTATATATTTTTACTATATTTAAATTATAATAGCTAATAGTCTATAAGATTTTTTGATATTTTACAGATTTATTTTCCTTAAGTTCATATTTAGTTCACATAAATAAAATATTATAAACATATGTAGCAAAATTTATTGTAGGAGGAAAAGTATGTTATCGTTAAAAAATATAAAAAAGTCATATGTAACAGGCGAATTTAAGCAAGTAGCATTAAATGGTGTAAGTCTAAGTTTTAGGCAAAATGAATTTGTTGCAATATTAGGTCCAAGTGGTTCAGGAAAAACCACTTGTCTAAATGTTATTGGTGGATTAGATAATTATGATAGCGGAGATTTAATTATTAATGGAAAATCTACTAGAGAATTTAAGGATTCCGATTGGGATGCATATCGTAATAATAGTATAGGCTTTGTATTTCAAAGCTATAACTTAATAAGTCATTTAAGCATTTTAGATAATGTAGAGATGGGGATGACATTAAGTGGGGTTTCATCATCTGAAAAACATAAAAAAGCTATGGAAGTCTTAGAACGTGTTGGACTTAAAGAACATGTTCATAAAAGGCCTAATCAACTTTCCGGAGGCCAAATGCAAAGAGTTGCTATTGCAAGAGCTCTTGCTAATGATCCAGATATAATATTGGCAGATGAACCTACTGGTGCATTAGATACTAAGACTAGTATTCAAATAATGGATTTGATAAAAGATATTGCAAAAGATAAGCTTGTTATTATGGTAACTCATAATCCAGAACTTGCAAAAGAATATGCAGATAGAATAGTTGAGTTTCGAGATGGAAATGTAATTTCAGATACTAATTCATTAGAAGATGAAAAAAGCAATACTTCATATAGTCTTAGAAAGACAAGTATGAGTTTCCTTACAGCATTAAAGTTATCTGGGATGAATATTAGAACTAAAAAATGGAGAACTTTCTTAACAGCATTTGCATCAAGTATTGGGATTATAGGAATAGCTTTAATTCTCTCTCTTTCAAATGGATTTGATAAGCAAATAGATATGTTTGAAACAGATACATTGTCAGGTTTTCCAATAATGATTAATCAAACAGCAACAGAAATAGATGTAAATGATATGAAATCACAAAGAAATAAAATGCTTGGTTTAGATAAAGAGGAAGGAAAATACCCAGATTCAGAAGTTATTTATCCTTACAACGCAGAAGAAAATAGACGAACACATAAAAATAATTTAACTGAAGATTATGTAAAATATATAGAAGATATAGATAAAAGTTTATTATCAGGCCTAGGATATACACGTTTAGTTAACATGAATATTTTAAAAATGGTAGATGATACTGCAACAACAATAAATACTAAAGATTTAAATTTATCTTCTTATCCAATAAGTACAGATGGAAATAAAATAGGCTATTTAGAAAAAAATTATGATTTATTATATGGAAATTATCCAGAAAAAATGAATGATTTAGTTTTAGTAGTAGATGAATATAATAAAGTTAATACAAAAGTTCTAGAGTCATTAGGAATAAATAGTGATGTAGAAGAAATTAACTTCAATAATATCGTAGGATATGAAATTAAGGCAATTTTAAATGATGATTACTACAAAAAGATTGGTAACTTTTTTACATTATCAGTTAATCCATCAGATATGAGTGAACTTTATAATAATAAAAATGCTATTTCATTAAAGATAGCAGGTGTTATAAGACTTAAAGAAGATGTAGATATTTCGTTATTATCTAATGGAATTTCATATTCAGATGATTTAAGCAAATACTTCATAGAAAAATCAAAAAGTTCAGAAGTAGTTAAAGCACAAAAAGATGCAGATTATAATGTATTTACAGGACAAAGTTTTGTAGAAGGAAATGATACTTCTAATGGAAAAGAAAGCTTATTAGCAAGTTTAGGAGCAACAGAGGTTCCCTATATGATAACTTTATATCCAAAGGATTTTACAACAAAGGATGAAGTAATATCATATTTGGATTCTTGGAATGAAGAAAAAGATAAAGATGATATGATAATATATAATGATATGGCAAGTACATTTGTAAGCTTATCAAGTGGGATTATGGATGCAATAACAATGGTTCTTATAGCATTTGCAGCAATATCATTAGTAGTATCATTAATAATGGTTGCTATAATAACTTATATCTCTGTATTAGAAAGAACAAAGGAAATAGGAGTGTTAAGGGCATTAGGAGCTAGAAAGAAGGATATAACAAGAGTATTTAATGCAGAAACATTTATAATTGGAAGTTTATCGGGTCTTCTTGGGATACTTATAGCTTGGCTTTTAACTTTCCCAACAAATCATATACTGTATAAGATAACTGATTTAGAAAACGTTGCTGTTTTGAATCCAATTCATGCAATATTATTAGTAATAATAAGTGTAACATTAACCATACTTGGAGGATTTATACCAGCTAAAATGGCATCAAAGAAAGATCCAGTTGAGGCTTTAAGAACAGAATAGATTTAAATTGCGAATATAAAGGCTACGATAAATAGATATGTTTCATAAGCTAAATAGCTACGCAAATAAGTACTAGGCTCGGAGAACTACTATGCCAAGAGTTTTGGTTAAACTCGCTGCGCTCAGACAAACTAACAACACTAAGGCATAGTAGTTCTTCCTTCACCAAGTACTTCTAGTTTTTAGCTATATGCTTATTTCACCGTCTATTTACCTCCGCCAACTTATATTAAGAATTTAAATTAATAATGAATTAAGTTATTGGTAAAAAATAATTGGTGAGGGAAATTAAAAACTTAGTTAAGTTTAGCAGACTATAATTGAGCTTGTTCCCTGTTACTTGATACCTGTTATCTTTTACCTAAGAAGCTTGCTTCGCTATTTTTTACAAATGTTTAAAAAGTCTTTCATTGTGTGAATTATTCTATAAATATCTTCTTTAGTAACCCAATAATGAGTTACAAATCTCATAAGTCCATTTTCAGCATCATTTATCTTAATATTATTTTCTAAAAAGAACTTAACTAAATTTTTAGTATCTATGCTATTATCTTTAAAACTAAAAAATACCATATTTATTTTAACATTATCAAGATTAACATTAATTTCAGGAAGCTTATTTAATTCACTTGCAAGAAGTTTAGCATTTTCATGATCTTCATTTAATCTTTTAGTCATATCATTAAGAGCAACTATTCCTGCAGCAGCAAGGAATCCAGCTTGTCTTAATCCACCACCCATAAGTTTTCTTTTTTTTCTTGCTTTAGCTATAAATTCTTTACTTCCAGCTAAAATAGAACCTACAGGAGCGCATAAACCCTTAGATAAACAAAACATAATTGAATCACAATATTTAGTAATTTCCTTTACATCAACATTTAATGAAGCTGAAGCATTAAAAACTCTTGCTCCATCTAAGTGGACAGGTAAATTATATTTTTTGGCTACAGTATAAATTTCATCCATTTCACCTAAAGATAAAACATTTCCACTAGAATGAGCATTTTCAACACATATTAGAGACGTAGAAGGAAAGTGAATATCTTCATCCTCAAAGCGAATTCTTTTTTCTATTTCATTTGTCTTTATAACTCCATTGTTGGAATCTATTGATCGTAGCTGAACGCCAGCAATTATAGAACTTGCTCCAACTTCATGAGCAATTATATGATTAGAATCAGCTAAAATAACTTCACTACCTCTTTTGCAATGAGTAAATAATGCAAGCTGATTACCAAATGTACCACTAGGAACAAAAAGAGCAGCTTCTTTTCCAATTATTTCAGCAGCAAGATTTTCAAGTTTTATAATTGTAGGATCATCTCCATAAACATCATCACCAACTTCAGCTTTAAACATGGCTTCTTTCATAAATTCAGGTTGTTTAGTAACAGTATCACTTCTTAAATCTATAAAATTCTTCAATTAAAACACCTCGTTTACATAAATTTATAACAATAATTAACACTATTATAATATAATATAAGTAAATAATAAAATTATTTTTTGCAATATAAAATTATTGATCTTTTTGTAATAAGGAGTAATTGTTATGGGATCAGAAAGAAGAAGTTTAGAAAATGTAAGAATATTTGGGATTATAGGGATACTTTTAGGCATTATAGGAAACATATCATATTATCTTAGATTTAAGGGAATTAATATTTCGTTTTTTTATAGCATTAATATTGAATCAATAAGTATAATGATGATATTTTCTATAGTAACACTAGGATTTTTTTCTATAAATAACTTAAAACTTAATTTAGAGCATGAAACACTTATAAAAATAAAAAAGAAAACAATTATATTTAAAATAATATGCATCTTATTTGCTATATACAGTATATTAATAGCTGTAATATTTAAAGATTTAATTTTAATTAGAGTAGAAATATTAACTGAAATTATTCTGATTTTAACCTATATAATTGAAAGAAAAATAATTGTTTTAAAACTTACTGATAGACAATTAAAATGGAAAAGAGACTATGATTATCCTGGAAGCTATGATAAAGAAAGTAATTTTTTTTGGAGAATTAATATGAAATTTTCTCCTCATATGAAGGTTAAATGGAAGGATAGAGTTGATAGAATAAAATGGCTAAAGCTATTAACACTGTTTTTTATAATATCAGGTCATTTTGCCAGGGAATTTTATATAGTTTTAGTAATATTTATTCCAGACATAATATATTTTTTTGAAGCAATATTTGGATTATATACAAAAACTAGTGGTATATGTACTGGTATTGTGGAAACAGTAAAAAACTCTACTAATATACCTGTATATAAAGTTTATATTACTGATTATGAAAATGAAGAAGAAATAGCCTTTAAGGTAAAAGACTATTGTTATATATCTGAAAGAGATGAAGTTGTGGTTGTTCACAGTATGATTACTAAAAGAGTAATAGAGGTTCAAGGAATAAGAATGAATTTTTTATAAAATAGTAGAAATTGCTATCATAAATTAGTTTGTGATAGCCTTTTCATTTGGGTAAGAAAATAGAAGTTAGAATTTATATATGTTATTATATAAAGTATGTGATAAATTAAAGAGATAATATCAAAGGATAGGTGAAAAAAATGAAAACTAATTATCATACACATAATTATAGATGTAATCATGCAGTAGGAACAGTAGAGGATTATATAAGAGAAGCAATAAAAGAAGGATATGATGAAATAGGAATATCAGATCATCTACCTCATCCAGGGAAGAATATAGACAACTGTAGTAGAATGACTTATGATCAATTAGAAGAATATTTTAAAGAAATAAATATTTCAAGAGAAAAATATAAAGATAAAATTTCTATTAAAAAAGCAATGGAATGTGAATATTTTGAAGATTATCACTGGTTATATAAAGAGCTTAAAGAAAAATATAATGTGGATTATTTATTATTAGGAGTGCATTTTTTCCCTTATAAAGGTGAATGGATATATGTAGGAGATATTAATTTTACTCCAGAGATATTAGAAGTTTATGTGGATCATGTAATAAAATCTATGGAAGGTTTAGATTTTGCTTATATAGCTCATCCTGATTTGTTTGGAATATCTTATAGAAACTGGGATGAACATTCAATTAAGGCATCGAGAAGAATACTAGAAGCAGCAGAAAAATTAAATATGCCAATTGAAATTAACATAAATGGAATGAAAAGAGGGAAAATTAACTATAACTTAGGAGAAAGATATTATTATCCTATAAAAGATTTTTGGATTTTATCAAAGGAATATAATGTAAAAAGAATATTAGGGGTAGATGCACATGATCCTAAAAATTTAAGAAATAGATATATAGGAGAAGAATTTGCAAAAGAGTTAAATTTGAAAATTATAGATGAAATATAAAATCAATACAAGGTGTAACAAGGGTTACCGATAAAGAAATAACTATATGATACACTTTCATTAATAAATAAGTTATAGATATTGGAGGAAAAAGCATGAGCTTATATTTAGGAAAAATTCATTATTGGTTATTTAATAAAATAGTTTGGTTTGAAGGTCTTGAAGCAGAAATAATAAATCTTGCTAAAAATGAAAATTTAAATATAGAAGAATTATCAAAAGAAATAAATAGTAAACATGGAGAAAAATTACCTAATCTTCCATTAGAAGAAATGATAGATACTTCAAATATTCATGGATGGCTTCAAAGTAAAATTCATTCAGCAGAAGGAAGACTTGCAACATGGACAGTTAAAGTTTTAGAAAAAGAAAATACAGGTACCAAGTTAGAAAATATATATATAAAGCAAGGTCTAAAAGCAGCTAAAGAAGCAAAAGAAGAAATGAAACCTTTAGATAATGCTGTAGATATATTTAATGCAGTAAATGATTATATTTTAGATGGAATGCCATGTGATAGGGTAAATGAAGTACTAGTACAAGAAGAAGATAAAGTTCTTTGGAAGAGGAGAGTTTGTGTTCATAAAAACATTTGGGATTCTGTAGGTGGAGATGTAAATTATTTTTATACTTTAAGAAACTTATGGATAAAGGCTTTTGTAAATGAAGCTAATAAGGAATTTAACTATATTTTATTAGAAAATGATGAATTTTCAATAGAAAGAGTATAGGGAGCTGAAAAAAATGAATGCAATAGAATTAATGATGGAAGAACATAAAAACATTAAACAAATGTTAAAGATAGTTAGAAAATCTTGTTTGTCTGTCTTAAAAGGTGAGGAATTGAATTATGATGATTTTTATAGAATGATACATTTCATAAAAAATTATGCAGATTCACATCATCATAAAAAAGAAGAGGTTATGCTGTTTAATAGAATGGTTGATGAAATTGGAGAAACAGCAGAAAAAGTAGTTAAATATGGAATGCTTGTAGAACATGATCTTGGAAGATTATATATATCTAGTTTAATAGAAGCATTAGAAAGTTTAAAAAGTGGGAATGAAGAAGCTAAGTTGGATGTAATAGCAAATGCAGTTTCATACACTAATCTTTTAGAAAGACATATTGATAAAGAGGATAAGGTAGTTTATAAGTTTGCGCAAAGAGGATTAAAAGAAGAAACTTTTGATTTGATCAATGAAGAATGTGTAAACTTTGAAAATGAAAATAACAATGTAAAAGATGAAAATCTAGCTATTTTAGAAGAATTAAAGATAAAATATTGCATTTAATATTTAATATAGATTAAAATTGATATATATGCTTTCAATTTTGCTATTTTAATTAAATAAGACTAATAATTGTTAATTTCATAAGACAGTAAGAATAAAGATTATTAATTGAAACATATAGAGATAGTAAATTTAAATAATACAAGGAAAGGTGATTAATATGATAACTAAGGATATGACAATAGGAGAAGTTATAAGAGTAAAAGAAAATGCACCAGAAATTTTAATGAGCTTTGGAATGGGATGTATAGGATGCCCATCAGCTCAAGCAGAATCAATAGAAGATGCTGCAATGGTACATGGATTAAACTTAGAAACTTTAATGGAAGCTTTAAATAAATAATAAAAAACTGCACTAAATTTTCTATTTAGTGCAGTTTTTTATTATTTATTATTTAATATTTCAATTGGATATATATAGGTTTGTATTTCTCTTAAGCTAAATGAAGGAATAAGCAAATTTATATATATCCAAATTTTTATGCAAAAAAATAATGATATAAAAACTACATTATGAGATATTTTAATATCACATCTTTTATATTCCAACATAATATATACTATAATTACAAAATTAATTTTAAGTATTTATAGTTTTTACGAAAGGAGAAAATATGTCCATTAACTATAAGAAATTCGTGCCACGACCAGGATTGGTAAATAAGCAAGGCCGTTTACCTGATCCATCAGAATTAGTTTGTGTAGAAGTTCCGAAGGTTTTTGACCAATGCTTAATAAAGAGATGCTTAGTATATGCTGAAGGACCAGATACTTTAACTACAGACGAAGAGTTAAGGAGCGATCCAATAGCCAATATTAAGAGATATATTTCTAGCAGGGACTTTAGAGTAAGACTATTATCAATAGATAAGATTCCTCTTAGAGGAGATCCTAATTTTAAAAAATTAGTTCTTAATTATGTAATTAGTTTTTATGCAGATTATATTGATGATAACGGAGCAACTCAAAGCGAATTCTACGAAATTAATAGAACTGACATTATTGGAAGATTCTACTGTCCAGATTCTATAGCACAAATTTCATCAAGCAGTGAAGATGATATTATGTGCGATGAATCAAATATAATTAAGCTTGAAATGGTAGCAGAAGCATTAAATGGAGAAATAACAGAAGATGAAGCTGGAAATTTAGTTTTAGATATAACTTTAGGTTACTTTATAGTAGTTAAATGTCAACTTATAGTTCAATTATTAATTCCAGCTTATGATTACTGCCCAACACCAAGAGAAGCTTGTGAAGAAGAGCCAGAAGAAGATCCATGTGAAAGATTTGAAAGAGCTCCAGTACCTAAGTTCTACCCAGATCAGAACTTAGAACCATTATTCCAAGAGTGTGATGGAACTGAAGTATAATTAAGAACAAGGTTTACCAAAGAAAAAATTATAATTTATAACAATAAAAAATTAAAGAAAAAACTATTAATACTAAATTAAAAAAAACTTTATATAAAGGGAGGATTCAATTTATGAATTCAATGTCAAAAGGTTATTATGATTCTTGTGGAAAAGATAGAAGAAAAGAAGAAGAAAAACAACAATGCCCAACTATTGTAAAATGTGGATGTCCGGGTGCAGTTACACTTCCAATAGCTGCTGCAGTAGGAACTACATTTACTCTTGCATCACTTACTTTAGATACTTCTTGTTTATGTGATCCAAATACTAAGTTAGAATTTGCAAGTAATATAGTTATTCCAGTAGCAGCATCAGGAGCATTTACTGTTCAAATATTTAAACAATGTAGAAATCAAATGACTCCAGTACCAGTTGGACCAGCATTTACTTGGGCTGAAGTAGTTGCAATAGCTAGTTCAGGAACTTTCTCATTCTTTATTTGTGATTCAGATTCTTGTAATAATGATTGTTGCACTTATACAGCAGTAGCAACAGTTACAACAGTTATAGCAGGTGGTACTATATCAATTAATAACGCTACACTTGGAGCAGTATCAACTTGCAAATCAAATGCTTGCGCAGCTAATTGCAATAGAAGAAGATGTCACTGTGAATGTGATTATTAATAAAAAATTTAAATAGTAGAAATTTTAGACTATAAAATAATATTGTAAATAAAAATGAATCCCGAAGATGTATTTCCTTCTTCGGGATTTATTACTCTTTAGAAGCTTTAAAAGTAGAAATTTATTTTAGATTAAGCATAATAAGAACTAAAAACTATTAGAGTTAATATAATGTAATAGAGTATTTAAAATAAGGTGGTAAGATGATTTATTTAGACAATGCAGCTACGTCTTTCCCAAAGCCTTCTAAGGTGTATGAAGAAGTTTTGAATTGCATGAAAAATTATTGTGCAAATCCAGGCAGGGGATCTCATAATATGGCTATTAAATCAGCTCTTAAAGTTATGGAGGCAAGAAATCTGATTTCAGAGGTATTTAATATAAAGGATCTATTAAATATAGTTTTTACAAGTAATGCAACCGAAGCTTTGAATATAGCTATTAGAGGAACCTTAAAAAAAGGAGATCATGTTATTAGCACAGTTATAGAGCATAATTCAGTTTTAAGACCTCTTAATTTAATGGCAAAGAATGGGGTGGAGGTAACACTAGTATCTTGTGATAGAGGAGGATTTATTAACCCATTAGATATAAAAGATGCTATAAAAGTCAACACAAAGGCAATAATTATCAATCATGCTTCAAATGTTTTAGGTACAGTTCAAGATATAAAGTCTATAGGGAAAATAGCTAAGAGCTATGGACTTATTTTTATAGTAGATGCATCTCAAAGTGCTGGTAGTATAAATATAGATGTAGATAAAGCTAATATAGCTTTACTTGCATTTCCAGGTCACAAAGGGCTTTTAGGACCACAAGGAACTGGAGGACTTTATATAAAAGAAGGATTATCATTAAAAAGTTTTAAAGTTGGAGGAACTGGAAGTAGTTCTAATTCAATGAAGCAACCAAATGAAATACCAGACAAGTTTGAAAGTGGAACATTAAATACTCCAGGGATAGCAGGACTTTGTGCAGGAATAGACTTTATTAAGAAAATTGGTATAAATAATATTTATAAAGAAGAAATGAGCTTACTTGAAGAACTTTTATTAGAATTGAAAAAGCTACCTTTTGTAAAGATATATGGAAGTAATACACTAGAAAATAAAGCTTCAGTACTATCTTTTAATATAGAAGGGATAGATGCTTCTATTGTTGGAGAGGAATTAAATGAAGCTAATATTGCAGTAAGAACAGGATACCATTGTGCGGCTTTAATTCACAAAGTAATTGGAACTGAGTATATGGGAACAGTTAGAGTAAGTCCAGGATATTTTAATACATCAAAAGACATAGAAGATTTAATAAAAAGCATTATTAAAATTTATAAATCAAAATAAATTATTTTAACAAGTACATATATAGTTTTATATATGTAATATGAACCTTAGGATGTGAAGTTATGGAAGATAAAAATAATTCAAGAAATATTTATTATATAAATAGTCCTAGTGATTATGATAGATATAATATTCTTGAAAAGGAACTAAAGAAAGAAGGAAGACTTGAAGATTTAAATAATATTATAAATTTGATGAGTCCTCCAAAAGACATAAGAAATATATGCCAAAATAAATATGGTAAAAAGGAAAAAATTGCAATAATAGGTGCTGGAGAAGCTGGACTTGCCGCTGCTTTCGAGCTAAAGAAAATAGGATGTGATATTACCATTTTTGAAGCTAGTAAAAGAATAGGTGGAAGAGTATATACTTATTATTTTGACAGATTAAGTAATTATTATGGAGATTTTGGAGAGATAAGTATTCCTGTTTCACATTATACTGCATGGCATTATATAAATACTTTCAATTTAAAAACAAAGGCTTTTATAAATAGTAGTCAATATTATTATTTAAGAAATGTAGGAACTTATAATAAAGAAAGGCAAGTATTGAAAAATATATATCCTAAATATAACCTTACAAAAGCTGATAAAATAAAATTAAAAGATGAAGAGTATACAAATATTTGTAATAAATATTTAAAGAAATTAACTTCAGAAGAAAAAAAAGAATTAATAGATATAAAAAAGAATTATTCTAAGAAAATTATTGCTTTAGATAAGTTAAGTTATAAAAAGGCTTACGAAGAATATGGGTTTAGTGAAGAAGCGATAAATATGATAGGTTATATTAATGGAAGTAAAGAATTTTTCAATGAAAGTTTAATAGAAGTTCTACAAAAACAATATACTTTAGATTTTAATACTAATTATACTATAGAAGGTGGAATGATAAAACTCCCATTAGCTTTATACGAAGCAATTACAGAAAAAGATTTAAAAGCTTATAAAGACATTAAAAAGAAGGATTTAGGAAATGTAAATATTAAATTAGGAAACTCTGTAGAAGGAATTTATAATACTAATGATAAAGATAAAGTTATGGTAAAACATGTAGATTTAGAAAGTAAAATAGAAGGCATAGAGGAATTTGATTATTTGATTTCAACTATACCATTCCCAAATCTTAAAAGAATCGATATTAGTGATAGCTTTAGTAATGAAAAATTAAGAGCAATAGAAGAAATAAGCTTCAAAAATTCTCAAAAGGTATATTTATATGTTAAAGAAAGATTCTGGGAAATGGGTGGAAAAAGTAAAAGAATAATTGGAGGAAAAACAATAACTGATTTACCACTATATTCAATTTATTATCCATCGGATCATATAGAATATGAAGATAAAAGTGGTGAAGTTATAAAATTAAATGGAAATCCAAAAGAATCTGGAATATTGTTAGCAAGTTATAGTACAGGAGATAAAGCAAAAGATTTTTCATTTATAGATGATGAAATAAAAATAAAAGATACTATAAAATATATAGAAAAGATTCATAATTTACCTAAAGGATATCTAGATAGTATATTACTAGATTATAAATCTTTAGTGTGGTCAGACATTCAATATATTTGGGGTTTTTCTACTTTATTTAAGCCAGAAGATAAAATACTATATTCTTATATAAGTAGATGTCCGGAAATGAATAATAAGGTATTCTTTGCGGGAGATAATGTATCTAATAAACATGGGACTCAGCAAGGAGCACTTCAAAGTGGTATGATTGCGGCCAATGATATAGCAAAAGAAATAGCAAATAAATATAGTTTTTAAATAAAAATGACCTACATCAATATTTGTAGGTCATTTTTATTATTTCGCTACCTTAAGTACTTTTATAAAAGTATAAAAAATTACTAGGTTAAAAACTACTTATTTAAGTAGAAAAAATTAAATTAATCCAATTCATCTTCACATGAACAATCAGGATCTGGGAATAATGGCTCTAAGTTTTGATCTGGATAGAACTTAGGTATTGGAGCCCTTTCAAATATTTCACATGGATCTTCTTCTGGTTCATCAATACAAGGTACTTTTGGAACTGGACAATAGTCGTAAGCTGGAATTAATAATTGAACTACAAGCTCACATTTAACAACAATATAATAACCTAAAGTAATATCTAATACTTCATTACAATGTTCATCTTTAAGTATTTCACCATTTAATGCATCTGCAACCATTTCTAGTTTGATCAAATTGTTATCACAAGGCTCGTCTTCTAAAGTAGTAGTTGCTTGAGAAATTGATTCTGGACAATAGAATTTACCTATTACATCTGTTCTGTTAATTTCGTAAAATTCGCTCTTAGTTCTGCCTTCGCAATCAATGTAGTCTGCATAGAAGGAAATCATGTAGTTTATCACTATTCTTTTAAAACATGGGTCCTTCTTTAGTGGAATTTTGTCAACATGTAGTAGAGTTATTTTAAAATCTCTACTTGAAATATACCTCTTAGGATTAGTAAGAGGGTCACTTCTTAATTCGCAATCAGTTGTATCGGTATCAGGTCCTTCACAGTAAACAAGACATCTTTTAATTAAACATTGGTCAAAGACCTTAGGAACTTCTACACAAACTAATTCAGCTGGATCAGGTAATCGGCCTTGCTTATTCACTAGTCCAGGACGAGGCACGAATTTTTTAAAGTTAATGGACATATATATCCTCCTTTATAAAATAATATATTATCATTTTAGTACTCACAATACATGATATGAAATATATAGAAAGTGGTGATATTAAAAAATAGAAATTAAGAAGTTTTTTAGCACATAAAACTGCATAATCTTTAATAATTATAAATATAATTTTATAGATATATATGTTTATTAATGACTAAATAATTAAAATAAATAGTATATTAAACAATTAAAACACTTATAGGTATATAGAGATAATTAAATAAAGTTTATAAAGGAGCGTTGAGCATGAGGGGGGTATATCCATGGCTATATGCTGATTACAAAGAAAATTTATGGAAGTTTTCTTTAAATGAAAATAAAGAATTGAACTATGGAATAATGTATAGAGAAGGAAAATGGACAAAAGAAAATATAATTGATAGTAGAGTAACTGCCTTCGGACTATTTATAGATGATAATGAAGGAATACATTTAGTATATTCCAATACTAAAGGTGAGCTACGATATTGTACAATGAAGGATAAACAATGGGTTGGTAAAATATTATATAAAGTGGAAGACACTAATTATGATATTGAAAGTATAAAAATTGAGATAATAGGACCTAGCATGCATATTTTTTATGCATTAGCTAGTAAAGATGGAAGTGACCATGGTGTACTAATGCACTGCATATGGGATGGACATAAAACTGATATAAATAATATTCAAGACATAATTTTAAAGCCTGAATTAAAGGAGTATTACTTAATTAACATAAATATTAAAGGGGAAATTTATCTATTTTATTTATCAGATGAAGGGGATGAAATATCATTAAACTACTCAATTTATCAAAATAACTCTTGGTTAGAATCCAATAGACTTTATGGAATTCAAGGAGAAGAAATACATTTTGAAGCTGAAGTAGATAAAAATAATATTCATATTTTAAATAAATATAGAGAAGATTCGATGTATTTATTAGATCACGTAATAGTAGATCTTTTAGGAGGCCTTAAGGATTTTAGGGTTTATGAAGGCAAAAAAAATATAAGGGAGCCTTTAATTTTTAATGATGGAAATAAAATTTACTCTTGTTGGATAGATAATAATGAAATATATTATTCAATTTTTACAGGAGCAAGTTGGAGTAAACCTATAAAGTACAATGTGGAAAATAGCGACAGAATAGAAAGGTATAATGGATATATTAGCGAAGGGAGAAGCGGATATATTAAAGAAAGAAAATTATATGGGACAACAGGATTAGATTTATATTTATACTTTCCAAAGGATTTTCTAGTTGGCAATGATATTCAAAGTAGTAATATAAATAGAAATAATATTAATAATGATATATATAACGAGGAGTTAGAGTTAATACGAGCAGAGCTTTATAGAGCCAAAGAAGAAAATAAGGTTCTAGAAGATAAGATAGCTCATTTAAATTTATTATTCCAAAAGAACCAGCAAGGAATAGAAAAATATCAGCAACAAGTAATTAGAGCTATGGATCAAAAGAGAAAAGCAGAAGAAAATAGTAATATTTTTTTAGAGTTGCAGAAAAAGATACAAGGAGAGTATGAAATTTTAAGTGAAAACTTAGCTGCAGTAGAAAAAGAAAAAATGGACATAAAACAATCTTTAGATGGGTATATTAATGAAATTAAATTATTAAAGGAAGAAATAAATAATTTAAGAGATATAGTTGCTATGAGAGAAGAAAAACTTCAAGAGGAATTAAACTTAAGAAAAGTATTAGAGGAACAAAATATAACAATTTCAGAAGAAAATAAATTAATAAAAAAAGAATTATCTTTATTATTAGAAGAAAATAAGAAAATTAGTACAGAACTTGAAATAGAAAGAAATCAATCTGTAATGGATAGGCTTTTAAGAAGAAGGAATTAGCTTTAAATGTAACTTATAAATAATCTTAGCATAAAATAAAATAGAATAATAAAAAATGACTAAAGGTATTGGAGAGTAATTATGAAATTAGAAGATTATGATTATATAATGGTGTTTACTTCTCATTATAGAGCACTTTATATTTATGATAGATTAAGGGTAAAAAAGATAAAAACAAAATTAGTTACAGCTCCTAATAAGATTAATATAAGTTGCACACAAGCCTTAAAGATTAAAGAAGATGATAAAGAAACAATTAAACTAGAGTTAGAAAGAAATAATATATTCCCAACTGCTGTTTTTAAAATTATAGTAGATGGAAATAAAGAAGAGTATGAATTGATAGAATAAAATAGGAGGAAAGAGGAATCCATGGTTAATGCAGTTAGTAAAAACATTTATTATGTGTCTAAGCTTGGGACAGATACGGTGTCTATTATTGATGGAGATAATTTAAGCATTATAGAGGAAGTTAAAGTTGGTCCAAGACCTTATGATATAGCTATAGATAATAAGAATAATGTGTATATTGCAACTGATAGAAATAATAAAGTTACTATTATTGATCATGCCACTAAAACTGAAAAAAGCTTATATATACCTAACAATGGACATATTAAAGTGGATTCCATCTCTCAAAGGATTTATGTTTCTAGTACAGAAGAAGTACATGTGTATAGCTTATATGATGGTGAAGAACTTGGAAGGATAAATGGATTTATTGCTGTGGATTGTATTGATTTAAATAGTGATGGTAGTAAGCTTTTTATTCTTGATATTTTTCAAAATGAAATAAAAGTTTATGATACATCATCATTAATGCTAATTAAAAAATACAATAAAATTGGAATGGCTCCAAATTATATTTTTATAGAAGATGAAGAAAGATATATTTATATATCAAACAAAAGTGCAAGTAGAGGAAAATTTACAGGCAACATACATGTAGTAGACTTAGAAAGTGATAAGATTTCATATATAGAATTTCCCTTAGGATCTAGCATTACAGATTTAGAAGGAAATTCTAATTATTTATACGCAGTTAATAATGGATTAAATAGAATAGATATTATAGATTTAAAAAAATATGAAGTTACAGAAAGTATAAAACCTACCTTAGAAGAACCTCAAAAAATAAGAATATCTTTAGATAAAAGGCTTCTTTTAGTAACAAGTAAGGATAATAAAGGAAGAGGAGCTTTAGATATAATTGATATAGAAAAACAGATAATAGTTAATACATTTAAGTTTAAAGAAAACAATTGTAATCCATATGATATAGGAGTTATAAAAGAAGAAAAAATTTTATATAATAGTCTAGAGGAAAATTTGAATGAAAACAAAGAGTCAGCGATACTAGCAAATAAAGTAATATCTACTTACAAAGAAAAAATAATATTTCAGCAGGAAACTAATGAATTGCTTTCAGAGGAGATAATAGAAGTAGAAGAAGTAATTTTCGAAAAGTGTAAAGTTGTAGAAGAAAGCAAAAGTAGAGAATTAATAGATAATAAAAGAAATTATTTGATATTTAAGTTTGAGTTTTATATTCCATATTATATAAGTTGTATTAATTCGAAAAAAGAAAAAATAATTATTAAAGGTATTTTAAATGGAAAGCAAAAAGCTGTTTTATATATTGAAGATAACAACTCTTTAGATGATTTAGATTTTATTATAAGATCATCAACTCAACTTATGATAACACCTTATATAAAAGATAGATTTATTATATTTGATGCAAGTTCAATTATAACAACATATATTATAAAAGAAGAACTTGTCTTTTTACCTGATAAATTAAAGGAGCTATGAAATGAGCAAAAAAATATATAATGATATTATAATAAAAACAAAAGATAAAGAATTATTAGAATTTTCATATGATGATGAAATTGGAGTATTTTACGAAAAAATTAATAGTAATAGAAAATCAAAAAGAAATATTATACTTAAACAGAGTTTTAAATACTTTTATGTTACAGAAGATTTCAATAGAAATGTTAACTTAATTTGTCAAGATATAACAGGCAATATTATTTTATGCATTCTAGAAGATGATACATGGAAGTTTAAAACTCTTTTTTGTATTAAATATAATCTTATAACACCAATTAATATAAAAGGATTTTTTTTGAAAAAAGATTTTAACTTTTTATTTAGCGCAGATAATGATTCTAAAAATATATATTTTAAGGATAAGTTTAATACTTCGTTAAAGAAAATTCATAGTGAAAATAATAATATAGATATAAATTATAATATTTTACAAGGAAATAACTATATTTCATTAATAATACATAGTATTTCTTTTGAAATGTATAAGTTAGTACTTAAAAGTTTTAAAAAAGATGAAAATACTTGGAGTGAAAATAAAATTATTTATATAACAAATCATCCATATGTAGATACGTCATATTGTATAACTAATAATATAGTACATTTTTTAATTGCTGTTAATGAAGAAAAAACAAAATCTATTATCTATAAAAATATTAATTTAGATAAAAATGAAAAGCTTCAAAGGGAAACTATTATATTTGAAAATGAAAATATATCTTCTTGTTTGATAATTAAATTAAAGGAAGTATTATGGGCTTTATGGATAAGTGATAATAAACTTTATGGATGTTATTCTATAAACTTTGGGGAGGATTTTTCAAAACCTTTAGTTTATAAAATTTTAAAGGAAGAAAATATAAGAAAGGTAACTTTTATTGAGAATTATGAAAATAAAGAAATTTATATTAATGAAAATAATGATTGTATAAATTTATTTCTAGAAGAAATTTTAAACAATGAGTTTTTACTTGAAATAAATTATAAAGAAATATCTTACAAGTTAAAAGAAAAAGAAGAAATCAATATATTTAACAAGGAAATAAAAAAATTAAAAGAAATTGTCAATAAGCAAAGGTCACAAATAATGAAATTAGAAGATAAGCTATATAAGGGGAGAAATCTTTAAAAATATATAAATAGTGGGATAAAGAGTAAAGTTGTTATAAAAGGGAGGGAATTAAATGGAATATAATATACTAATTGGAGGAAGTGCTGGACAAGGTCTGGATACACTAAGTGATTTCTTAGAAAAATCATTAAAAAAAGCTGGATATTACTTGTTTTCAAATAAAGATTATATGTCAAGAGTTAGGGGTGGACATAATTTTATACAAATTAGATTTGGGGAAAATAAAGTATATGCACATAAGGAAGAAATAGATTTAATACTTGCATTAGATGAAAATACAATTTTATACCATAAGGATAAATTAAATAAGGAAGGAGTAATAATAGCTGATAAAAGTATAAAGGTAGAAGATGAAAAAATCTTAAAGCTTCCACTTATAGAAACTGCTAAAACTTTAAGCTTATCAAAAGCTTTTACATCTGTAGCAGCAGGTATTATATTAAAATACTTTTCAGTCCCTATAGATAATATAGATAAATATTTTAGCAATAAGTTATCTCAGGATATAAAAGATAAAAATGTTCAGGCAGTTGAACATGGATATAATTTAATTGATTCAAAATATTCAATTAAAAGTAATGATCTATCAAAGTATATTTTAATTAATGGAAATGATGCTATTGCTTTGGGGGCCATTGCAGGAGGATTAGACTTTTATTCTGCTTACCCAATGACACCAGCAACAAGCATAATGACATATTTAGCTAAAAAGCAAGTACAAACAGGCATAGTTGTTGATCAAGCAGAGGATGAAATAGCAGCTATAAATTTTGCTATTGGAGCTTCTTATGCAGGTGCAAGGTCTATGACCGGAAGCTCAGGTGGAGGGGTTTCACTTATGGTGGAAGCATTTGGACTTGCAGGAATAACAGAAACACCAGTAGTTATAGTAGATTCACAAAGACCAGGACCAGCAACAGGGCTGCCAACAAGAACAGAGCAAAGTGATTTAAGTTTTTTATTAACAGCATCTCAAGGAGAATTTCCTAGAGCTGTAATAAGCGTTAGAAATGCAGAAGATGCTTTTTATAAGACTGTAAAAGCATTAAATTTAGCAGATAAATATCAAACAGTTGTAATATTATTAACAGATCAATATTTAGCTGATGCAAATGTAACTATTCCTAAATATGATTTAAGTAAGGTAAAAATAGAAAAATATATATCAACTGGTGAGGAATTAAAAGAAGGAGAAGAATATAAGAGATATAAAATAACTGAAAATGGAATATCACCTAGAATGATTCCAGGAAACTCTAAGCAGCAAATAGTTTTAGTTGATAGTGATGAGCATACAGAAGAATCTCACATAACAGAATCCTCAGAAATGAGAAAATCTCAAATGGATAAAAGAATGAAAAAATTAATATTGCTGAAAGAAGAAATAGAAGAACCAGAATTTATAGGAGATGAAAATGTAGAAATTTTATTGTTAGGTTTTGGCTCAACTTATGGAGCATTAAAAGATGCAGTTGTAGATTTAAATAAATTAGGAAAAAGAGCTGGAGCCTTAAGCTTTGGTGATATATATCCACTTCCACAAGAAAACCTTAAAAAATATTCAAAAAATGCTAAAGAAATTATAAATGTTGAACAAAACTTTACAGGACAGTTAGGAAAATTAATAACTCAAGAAACAGGAATATTAATGACTAAAAGTATATTAAAGTATGATGGAAGCCAAATAACAGGAAAATATATAGTAGATGAAATTAGAAAGGAGGAGTTTTAATGTTAGATTTAAATTTATATAAAAGTAATGATGAAATAGCTTGGTGCCCAGGCTGTGGAAATTTTGGAATATTAGCAGCTATAAAAGAAGCATTAGCTGAATTAGAACTAAAACCAGAAGAAATTGTTATGGTATCAGGTATAGGGCAAGCAGCTAAAACTCCTCACTATTTAAAGGCAAATGGATTTAATGGACTTCATGGAAGAGCACTTCCACCAGCACAAGCCATAAAAATGGCAAATAAAAACCTTAAGGTATTTATAAATAGTGGAGATGGTGATTCTTATGGTGAAGGTGGAAATCATTTTATCCATAATATAAGAAGAAACGTAGATATGGTACATCTTGTTCATGATAATCAAATTTATGGATTAACAAAAGGACAAGGCTCTCCAACAACTGCAAAGGGACAAGTAACTTCACTGCAATTTGAGGGCGTATATGTTGAACCTATAAATCCATTAGCAATAGCAATTAGTGCAGGAGCAACCTTTGTAGCTAGAAGCTTTTCAGGGGATAAAGAACACCTAAAATCCATGATAAAAGCAGCAGTCAATCATAAAGGATATGCACTAGTAGATATAATGCAGCCTTGCGTAGTATTCAATAAAGTAAATACTTTTAAATGGTATAAGGATAGAATATATAAATTAGATGAAAGCTATGATCCAAGCGATAAAGCGCAAGCACTTAAAAAAGTAGAAGAATTCGGTGATGAAGGAATTCCAATAGGGATATTATATAAAAATGAAACTAAAGAAACTTATCATGAAGTTCATCCAGTACTAAAAACAGGAGTAAATTTAATAGATAGGAAATGGAAGGTTGAAGATACAGAAAAACTTATTGATGAGTTTTTGTATAATTAGATAAATTAAAGTGAGGAATCTTTAACTTTCCTCACTTTTTCTATGAATTTATAAATTTATATTAACTGCTAGTTTTTTATAGAGGCTATCCTAAGCTATTTAAAAATTCATTAACTTCTAAAGCGTTTCCCCTAAATATAATCTTGTCTTTATTATTTTCTAAAGAATATTTATAAAGTGGATCGTAGTATTCCTTAAGAAAAATTTCTATCCAGTTTTTATGAGCATCCATGCTATTAGTAGATAGCTGATTATTATAAGCTAAATTAAGCTCATTTAATACTACTTTGAATCTATCTCCACCGAGTTTTTTCTTAACTCTATCCATACTGGAATATATGTAATTAAACCATTCATTTAAGCCTAGATCCTTACCAAACTTATTAACATATTCTATTTGAGAATCTATAACATATTCTTTTAAGGTATTTTCTATTCGTTCTTCTAGTGATGCTTCTAAGAACACTGTATTTCCATTATGAAAATGATCAAAGAAGTCTTGAGGAATAAAATTTTTACCTATGTTTTTACCTTCGTCTTCAAAAACAATATGGTTAAAATCCTGTTCTATGCATTTAATTAAAGCATATGCCAAATTATTTTCAAAGTTAATTTGTGTAGGCTGAGGGTTAACATGAGCGCCAAAGGATGATCCTCTATGATTAGCAATTCCTTCTAAATCTATTGAATTCTTTATTTTCCTTAAGACTATTGTTTTTCCAGAACCGGTAAATCCAGTTAAAACAATAGGGTTATAATTTTGATTTTCTTTAGCTAATGAATTAATTAGATAATTACGAAAGGCTTTATATCCCCCATCTAGTCTATAAATTTCTTTATTTAAAGCTTCTGTAATCCACTCTTGAGCAATTCTAGAACGTGAACCTCCTCTAAAGCAATATAACGCAGTAGACGGATTAGAGTTTATTAATTCAATCCAAGATTTTAATCTATCTTCTTTAGTTTTACCTGATACTAATCTATATCCAAGTTTTGTAGCTTCTTCATTTCCTTTTTCTTTATAACAAATCCCTATAATATGTCTTTCTTCATCATTTAAAATTGGTGAATTAAAAGAATTTAAAAAAGCTCCTTTTTGGTATTCAATAGGCGCTCGTACATCTATAAGTGGTATATTTTCTAGTACTATTTTTTTAAAATCATTTGTTAATGGATATTTCATATTAATCACAATCATTTCCTTTAATTTTTATATTTATAAATTATAACTATAGTTTATAATCTTTATTCAATATTATAAACTGTAGTATCAATAAAAATCATATATTTAAGTAGATAATATAAAATAATAAATAGTAGCTTATATTATACAAAAATATACTAATAATAATTATATAATAATGTAAAAATAAAATATAGTGAAAGTTTAATATAGTTATGTGATATAGTCACATAAAATTTATTTTTTATACTGTACAATAATAATATAATAAAAATACTTAATTTAATAGGAGTGAAATAATATGTTTGGTTTATTTAGTAAAAGTTCAGGAAAAGTTATAAATGTAAATGATATTGATAATTTAATTGGTAAGATAGATTTAATTGATATAAGAGAACCATATGAATATAAAAGTGGAAGCATAAAAAGTGCAAAAAATATTCCAATGGGAGATCTTGTGAATAATCCAGAAAAATATTTAAAAAAGGATAAGGAATATCATATATTATGTCAATCAGGAGGAAGAAGTTCAAATGCATGCAACAAATTAAGGAATCTTGGATTTGATGTGGTTAATGTTGCTGGTGGGGTTGGATCTTATGTTGGAAGCAAAAGAAAATAGCAGATGCTATCGCATAATGAAAAAATGAAAAAATCAAAGAATGAAAGAATTATGGAAAAAACTCCTATAGGAGTTTTTGAAATTAAGTTTTTAGTAATTTGGCACAAATTACATTATTAATTACTAATTTGGCTGCGAAGCAGCCACAGGAGGGTTTTGTATGAAGAAAAAAATATTAATAGTTGGGGGAGTAGCTGGAGGGGCTTCGGCTGCGGCAAGGCTTAGAAGATTAAGTGAAGAAGATGAAATAATAATGTTTGAAAAAGGACCCCATGTGTCATTTTCAAATTGTGCTCTGCCATATCACTTAAGTGGAGTTATTGATGAGGTAGATAAGCTTGTATTAAGTAGCCCTGAAAAGTTTAAGGCTCAATATAATATAGAAGCAAGAATAAATAGTGAAGTAATATTAATAGATAGAAAAAATAAAGAATTAGAAATAAAAAATACTCAAACAGGTGAAATTTATAGAGAAAATTATGATAAATTAATTTTATCACCAGGAGCAAAGCCAATAGTACCTAATATCCCAGGAATTGAAAAAGTTAATGTATTTACTATAAGAAATGTAGTTGATATAGATAAACTAAATAAGTTTGTTAAAGAGCTTAGTGCAAAGGAAGTAGCTGTAATTGGTGGCGGATATATAGGTGTTGAAGCTGCTGAAAATTTAAAAGAAGCTGGGTACGAAGTTTCTTTAATAGAAGCTATGGAGCAAATATTAAAACCATTTGATTATGATATGGTTCAAATATTACATAAGGAAATTTATGATAATGATGTTAATTTGATTGTTGGAGATAAAGTTTTAAGTTTTGAAAAAGATAAGGTGGTTTTAGCATCAGGCAAAAAGATTGACGCAAAGGCAGTAGTTATGGCGATAGGAGTTTCACCAGAAGTATCATTAGCAAAAGAAGCAGGATTACTTATGGGTGAAACTGGGGCCATTAAAGTTGATAAAAATTATAAAACTAATGATGATGACATTTATGCGGTAGGAGATGCAATTGAAGTATATAATGCATTAACACATTCTATGACAAAATTGTCTCTTGCAGGACCAGCATTAAAAGAAGCTAGATCAGTAGCAAATCATATAAATGGTAAAAGTGGTATAAATAATGGTTATATTGGGTCTTCAGCAATTAAAGTTTTTGATTATAATGCAGCAGCAACAGGATTAAATGAATCATTAATTAAAGTTTTAAATATGAATATAAAATATGATATTGTAAGGCTTATAACTAATGATAAGGTTGGGATAATGCCAGATGCATCACCAGTTCATTTTAAGCTTATATATGAAGTTCCTACAGGCAAGGTGTTAGGAGCTCAAGCAATAGGAAAAGGCGATGTTGCAAAAAGAGTTGATATAGTAGCAACTGTTATAAAACTTGGAGGGACTATTGAGGATTTAAAGGACTTGGAATTATGTTATGCACCACCATACAGTACAGCAAAAGATGTTGTTAACTATGCTGGATATATAGCATCAAATTTATTAAATGGAGATTTTAGGCAAGTTAACGTTGATAAGGTAAGAGAGTTGGTTGAAAGTGAAGAATATATAATAGATGTAAGAGAAATAAGGGAATATGAAAATGGACATATAAAAAGTGCTAAGAATATTCCTCTTAGTCAGCTTAGAGAAAGAGTAAATGAAATACCAAAGGATATACCAGTTTACTTACATTGCAGAACAGGTCAAAGAAGTTATAATGCAGCATTAGCATTACAAAATTTAGGATATAGAAATGTTTATAATATAACAGGAAGTTTCTTAGGGTTATCATTTTATGAATATTTTAATGATAAAGCAACAGGAAGAGAAAGCATAGTAACAGAATATAATTTTAAGTAAAAGTTAATAATGAAAATTAGTTTATTATTAATGAGGATAATAAACTAAATTAACTTTAGGGGTTGTTATGTCAATAATAAATGCTACAATTTAGGATTTACTATTGATATAACAGCCCTATAAATAGTTAGCTTTGTAGAAAATAACCTAATGTGTATTAGAATATATGCAGTATATTGAAATTAATGTTATAATTGGATTATAAGTTAACTATAAATTATTACAAGATTTTTATATTTAGTGTATGAGGGGGAAGGGAGTTTGGGTAAAAATCCATATGAACAATTTCCATTTATTATTGGAGAGGAAATAATATTAAGAAAGATTATAGATTCTGATCTTGATAATATTTTTGAAATATACAATAATGAGAAACTATTTCAATATACTCCTGTAATGTTTAAAAAGAATAAAAACACTGTTGCTAATATGATAGGACATTTTGAAAGAGATTTTTATAAAAGAAAATGTATATTTCTTGGAATCTGTTTAAAAAGTGAACCTAATAGTATTGTGGGTATAGCAGAAATGTTTGACTACTGTAATGATGTAAACATGATAACAATAGGTTATAGATTAAATGAGAAATTTTGGGCTAAAGGAATTGCTACAAAAGCTGTTAATGCAATGACGAAGTACCTATTTAATGATATTGGAATAAATAGAATACAAGCATTTGTTATGCCAGAGAATATTAAATCACAAAATGTATTACAAAGAAGTGGCTTTAGCAAAGAAGGAATAATTCGTGAAGGATATGTTTGGAAAGGTCAAGGGGTCATAGATTTGATATTATATTCTTTATTAAAAGGTGATAGTAGAAAATAAATATTTTCATATATTTTATTATTAAATGCTTATAAAATTAGGCAATAAAACAATATAGAAATGGAGAATAGAACTATGAAAAAAGTAGAAGAAAGATTTTTAGAATATATAAAAATAAATACAAAATCAGATGAAACAACTAAAGTAACTCCAAGTACAAAAGGGCAATTAGTTTTAGCTGAAAAATTATGTAATGAATTAAAAGAAGTAGGGCTAAAAGATGCAAAAATAAGTCAGCATGGATATGTATATGCAACATTAGATAAAAATAGTAATAAAGATCTACCGGTTATAGGTTTTATAGCCCATATGGATACAGCTCCAGACTATAGTGGAGAAAGTGTGAATCCTAAAATTGTAGCAAATTATGATGGGAAAGATATCAAATTAAATGATTCAGTAGTATTATCTCCTAAATTTTCACCAGAATTAAAACAGTATATAGGAAAGACTTTAATTACTACAGATGGAACTACACTCTTAGGTGCTGATGATAAAGCAGGAATTGCAGAAATTATGACTGCCATGGAGTATTTAGTAAATCATCCAGAAATTGAACATGGAACTATAAAAGTAGGATTTACACCTGATGAGGAAATTGGAGAAGGTGCAGATAATTTTGATGTTGAAGGCTTCGGAGCAGATTTCGCATATACAATGGATGGTGGAAGAGTTGGAGAGCTTGAGTATGAAAATTTTAATGCTGCTGGAGTAAAGGTCCAAATAAATGGAGTTAATGTCCACCCTGGTTATGCAAAAGGCAAGATGCTAAATTCAATAATGGTGGCAAATGAATTTATAAATAGTCTTCCTTTAGATGAAGTTCCAGAAAAAACTGATAAATACGAAGGGTTTTCACATCTTACAGATATAGAAGGTACTATTGAAAATACATCATTAAATTATATTGTAAGAGATTTCTTTACAGATTCCTTTGAAGAAAGAAAAGAAAAATTTAAGAACATAGAAAAGGAATTAAATAAAAAATATGGAGAAGGAACAGTAATTGTAAATATAAAGGATCAATATAAGAATATGAAAGAAAAAATTGAACCTGTTATGCATATAGTAGAAAATGCTAAAGAAGCAATGATAGAGGCAGGAGTAACCCCTATAGTTAGGCCAATAAGAGGTGGAACTGATGGTGCTAGACTTTCTTTTATGGGATTACCAACTCCAAATATATTTGCAGGCGGAGAAAATTTTCATGGAAAATATGAATATGTTCCAGTGGAATCAATGGAAAAGGCAGTTCAGGTTATAGTTAATATAGTTAAAAGATATGGTAAATAGCTGAGAATTAATAATGGATAATTGATAATTGATGAGAAAACTCCAAGAGTAAACTTGTCATTGTTAAGTAGTAAATAGGAAAAAACTTTTTATGCGGCATGAGACTTATATTGAATAGGACTCATGCCGTAGTTTAATTGACTGTAAAAATAGTTTATTCAATATATAGAGTTGTTATGCTAAACTATATTTGTGTAAAAAAGTGGGTTATAATTATATAGAGATTAAATTAGTTTCCAATAATGGTTAATGAAGAATAAAGTTTTATGAAATGGAGTTGTTAAATATAAGAACTACTGATTTATGTATAATAATAAAATTAATTTTGTGTATATTTATTGGATGGACAAGTATAGAAATTGACAAATTAAATTTAATAGTGGTTTCATTTATTTTAATTTATATAATTACTAGTTTTAGTAGAGAATTTTTATGTAAGAAAAATAGATATTTTTCTGAAATTTTAACTATAGTGGAAATTATACTTGCTTTCTTATTTTCATTAAAATATATGGAAATTGGGGTATTAATGCTTAGCATAAGTATTGCTGAATACCTTATTAATGAAAAGAAAAAGATACATGCTGGAGTTATTTTATCGATAATTCCAATACTCCTAATACTTAAATATGAAAACTTAAAAGAGGTAATTATAATTTTATGTATTATGCTAATTTCAATTGTAAATAATGAAGTTAAATTGAGCAAGATCGAAAATACTGAAAAGATTCAAGAAAAGCAAAGAAAATTGATATATAATCTTCAAAAAAAGTTATCAGAAGAAAGAGATACGCAAGAACAAATTCTTCACACAGCAAGGTTAGAAGAAAGAAATAAAATATCTACAAGGTTACACGATAAAATAGGCCATACTATTTCCGGAACACTACTTCAGTTAGAAGCCATTAAGATTTTATTAGAAGATGATAAGGAAAAAGGATACAGTATGTTAAATTCATGTACTCAGAATTTAAGATCTGGAATGGAAGAAATAAGAATGACATTGAGAAATATTAAACCTGCTGAAGAGGAATTGGGAATTAATAGAATAAGGAGAGTATTAGATGAAAAAATAAAGGGTACTAAAATAAAGGGAAAAGTTTCATATACAGGTGATTTAGATAAGATTAACTCTAAAACGTGGATAATTTTTATACAAGCAGTAACTGAACTTACAACTAATTCAATTAAATACTCTAAAGGAGATTTAATAAAAATAAATATAGAAATAATGAATAGGTTTATAAAGCTTGAAGTAAAAGATAATGGGATTGGCTGTAAAAAAATAAAAATGGGAATAGGACTTAGAAATATAGAGGAAAAGGTAAATACTGTTGAAGGTAAGTTTATATTGAATGGAGAAAAAGGTTTTGGAATTATAATTTTAATTCCATACACTTTATAGGAAGGAGATAAAATGAGCATAAAGTTAGTTATAGCAGATGATGATGCATTAATTAGAGAAAGCTTAAAAATAATTTTAGCAAATGATAAAGAAATTGAAGTTGTAGGAATATTTGAAAATGGGAAAGACGTGGTAAAATTTTTGTTAGATAATACTGTGGATATAGCATTAATAGATGTTAGAATGCCGCTTGTTAATGGAGTTATAGCAACATTGGAAATTTCTGAAAAAACAAATACTAAAGTAATTATTTTAACTACTTTCGATGAAGATGAATATATAAGAGATGGAATAAAAAATGGTGCTAAAGGATATTTATTAAAAAATACAAAGCCAGATAAAATAATAGAAACAATAAAGATGGTTAACCAAGGAAACTGTGTTATTCAAGATGAAATTCTAATTAAGCTTAGCAATAACTTAGGTAAAGAAAAAATAAAAGAAAGTAATATAGATGAAAGTATATTTACAGAAAGAGAATTAGAAGTTATGAAAGCAATTTCAGAAGGATTAAGTAATAAAGAAATTTCTAAAGCTTTATATATATCAGAGGGAACTGTAAAAAATTATATAACATCTATCTTTCAAAAAACAGGGTTAAGCCATAGAACTCAAATTGCAATTTATTATATAAAAGGATATGACTTTAGTCATAGCTAAAAGATGACCTTTGCTAGATTTCCTAGTAAGGGTTTTTTTATATAATGATATTAGAGATAAAGGGGAGGATGTTTATGAAAGTAATAGAAATAAAAGATTTAGTAAAAAAATATGACGATAATATAGCAGTTGACAATATTAATTTAAATATAGAAAAAGGAGAGATTTATGGAATATTAGGTCCCAATGGAGCAGGAAAAAGTACTACAATAAGTATAGTTTGTTCACTTTTACATCCTACATTTGGAGAGGTTAAAATTTTAGGAGAGAATATAAAGAAAAATGCTTTAAAGGTAAAAAAGCACTTAGGATTAGTTCCACAAAGTATTGCAGTATATAGTGATTTTACTGCATATGAAAATGTTAAGTTCTTTGGCGAATTATATGGATTAAGAGGAAGTCAACTTAAAGAGAGCATAGAAAAGGCTTTAGAATTTACAGGTCTTTTAGAAGTAAAAAATAAAAGGGCTAAAGAATTTTCAGGTGGAATGCTAAGACGATTGAATATTGCCTGCGCAATAATTCATAATCCTAAAATATTAATTATGGACGAACCAACAGTTGGAATAGATCCTCAATCAAGAAATCATATAATACAATCAGTTAAGGAATTGAATAAAAGAGGAACAACTATAGTTTATACAACTCATTATATGGAAGAAGCTGAAGCGTTATGTTCAAAGATAGCTATTATCGATAAGGGTAAAATAATAGTAGAAGGTAGTAAAGAAGAGTTAAAAGATATAGTTAGTGATAAAAGAATTTTGAATATAGGTATTAATGATATTTATAAAGTAAATATTGAAGCTTTAAAAAATATTGAAGGAGTTTTAGACATATCTATTGATAATAATAATCTTATTATAACTTCGTCTAAAGAAGTAAATAACTTAGATAAAATTATAAAAATAGTATGTGATCAAGAATTAAAAATAACAGATTTAGGATTTAATGAAGTAACTTTAGAAACTGTATTCTTATCTTTAACTGGAAAAAAATTAAGAGATTAGGAGGAAAAGAAATGATTCCTATAATTAAATCAGTAATTTTAAATTGTATAAGAGATAAAAAAGAATCTTTATTTATGATATTTTTTCCTCTATTCTTAATTTTATTAATAGGAAGTACGTTATCAGCATATTTTGATTCAAGTAATACAAGCTTTGAAGAAGTAGCGGTATATTACTTTGATGAAAGTTCTGACAAGTCAAAAGAAGTATTTAATATATTTAAAGATATAGAATTAGATAATTCGAAAATAGTTTTGAATGAAGTAAAAGATGTTGAAGAAGGAAAAAAAGAAGTAAAAGTTAATAGAAATATATTTATTCATTTAAAAGAAGATACAATAGAATTTTATTCAAATAATCAATCAACAATAAAACCATCTTTAATTTATGGAATATTAAATGGAATAGCTAGTAAATATAATGCCGCAGCAGAAGTTTATAGTATAAATCCATTAAAGGCTAATGATATTATTAAGGTTGAAGATAGTAAGGGGTTTATTGAAGATGAAAAAGTTGCTCTTAATGAAAGACCAAGTTCAATGGATTACTATGGAGTAGCAGAAATAGGACTTATGATATTCTATTTTTTAATGTTACCATTATACAATATTAAAAATGATAGAAAAAATAGTATAAAAGATAGAATAAGTTTAGCTGGAGTATCAACAAGTAAATACTATTTTGCCTCATTTTTAGGGTTTTTAATTTATTCCTTTGGAACACTAATGATAACTTATACATTAAGTAATATACTTTTTGATATAAATTATGGAGAGAATCTACTAATTGTACCTCTGGCAATGATACCATTTCTAATAATTGTAATAGGTATTGGTATTATAATTCCTATGATTTTTAAAGAAGAAGAAGTATCAGGAAGTATAATATCAAATGTAATAATACCAGTATTAACATTTTTAGGTGGAGGATATGTTGCTTTAGGTGATAATCTAGGGAGCCTTTTAGATTTTATAACAAAGATATCACCATTAAGATGGTTTAATATAAGTATATTTAGATATATTTATTCTGGAGATAATGCTACTTTAATTAGATGGCTGCAAATTGGCGGAATTAGTTTATTATTAGTTATGTTAATAATTTGGATAGTTGGAAAAAGGAGTGATAAAATAAATGAAAAATATATTAATACTAATTAAAAACAATTTAAAGGTATCTATATTAAAAAAACCGGTTGGATTTATTGTATCATTAATAGCTCCTGTTTTAATACTATTTATTATGCTAAAAATTATTAACTTTAATTCTGGATATATAAACATTGGAATTATAGATAATGATAATTCGAAAACTAGTAGCACTATATTAAATTCTATTAAGAATTATGAAGGATTTAATATAAGAGAAGTTAAAAAAGAAGATAAAAAGAACTTGTTTGCAGAAAATTCTATAAATGCAGTTATAGAAATAGATAGTAACTTTGAAGAAAATTTAATTAATGGGGATACAGACTTAGTTAAATTAACATCGGTAGAAAATGATGATATCGGAACGCTAATAAAGACTATTATAAACGAACAAATGATTAATATAAATAACATTTCAATGGCAGCAGAAGGAAATAAGGATGTATATTATAAAGCTTTAAATAATTATAGTAACGATTCTTATCTAGAGATAAAAAAAGAAAATTTAAATGATTTATATGAAGAATATACTTTTAGCCAAATTTTTGTAGGATTCATAATAATGTTCATGCTTATAAGAGGAATGACAACTTCATACAGAGTATTTAATGAAAAGGAAGAAAATGTATATACAAGAATATTCATGGCACCTATAAAAACATATGAATATTATTTGGCAGATATTATAAGTGGGTATTTATCAATATTGATGCAAGTAATATTTGGAGTTTTGGGAATAAAGTTCTTAAATATAAATGTTGGAATTAGTAGTTTTGAATTATTTATAATATTATCATTATTAGGATTAGTTTCAATTAGTCTAGGGGTATGCTGTAGGGCATTTTCTAAAAGCAAAAATGATGCATCTAATATCTTTAACTTTGCTAATATGTTAATGGTAATGGTAGGAGGAGCTTTTGTACCTATAGATTTAATGCCACCTATAATAGAAAAAATATCATATTTTACTCCTGTAAGATGGGCTATGGAATCAATAATAGCTATACAGCAAGGTTCAAATCTTACAAATATTTATAAATATTTAGGGATAATAGTATTGTTTGCAGTAGCCTTTTTTGTAGTTGGAATATATAAAACTTCTAAAGAAGAAAAAATTTTTATGATAAATTAAGGTAATAGAATATAATGAATAATTAAAGAAATAAGGTAAATTGTATAGAATTTATAAAAATATAGAGACAATAGACAGCTCTGTTTCACACAGATTTATCTATTGTCTCTTGTTCTATAAAGTATTACTCTACGTCAACATCAATTATTTCTTTTTCTTCAGAAGAAGGACTTGTTTTAATATCTTTGTTTACAAAGTTATTTAAAACATTTGATAAGTCAAGTCCAGTTAAATCCTTTAGAACCTCAAAACCATTAGCAGTTACATCAGTTACGATTTTAGCAACCTTTGATGCTCCTTGGGAACCACCGTTATCTATAACAGTCAATTTATCTATTTGTTCTAATGGACTTGCAACTTCTTTCATTACATCTGGTAACTTATTTACTACCATTTCTACTATTGCAGCTTCGCCATATTTAGCCATTGCTTCAGCCAATCTATCCTTGGCTTCAGCTTCAGCAAGCCCCTTAGCTTTAATAGCTTCAGCTTCAGCTAATCCTTTAGCTCTGATAGCTTCAGCATCAGCTTGAGCTTGTATCTTCTTAGCATCAGCTTCAGCTATAGCCCTCACTCTAATAGCCTCAGCTTCGGCTTCAGCCTGTCTAATTGCTTGTATTTTATTAGCTTCAGCAGCAACTTCAACTTCATATTTTTTAGCATCAGCAGGCTTTTTAACCTCAGCAATTAATTTCTTTTCTACAACTAAAGCCTCTTTTTCTGCAAGCTCAGCTTGTTGTTCGGCTAAAATTGCATTATTTTCAACTTCTTGTAATTTATAAGCAACGTCAGCATTAGCTTTAGCTTTATCTTGTTCAGCTCTAAATGCTTCAAGCTTTATCTTTTTATCTCTTTCACTTTGTGCGATTTCTGTTTCAGCTTCTAATTTTGCTTTTTGTCCTTCTCTTATAGCACTTGCAGTTTTAATTTCAGTATCTCTTTTTCTTTCAGCTTCAGCTATGTCAGCTTCAGATTTTGCTGCTGCTATTTGAGGTTTAGCTCTATTTTCTAAGTATCCACCTTGAGTACTTATTTTTAAGATAGTATAAGATATTAAAACTAATCCCATTGATCCTAATTCATTTCTTATATCATCTTCAATTCTTTGCTCAAATGAAGCTCTATCTTCATTTATTTGTTCAACAGTTAAAGTAGAAACAATACCTCTTAATTTTCCTTCCAATATTTGTTCTACTATAGTTCTTATTACATTAACTGTATTTTTTTCTCCACCACTACAAAATTGTTCAACAGCTTTTAAAACATTTTCATGGTCATTTTTGACTTTTACGACTGCTGTACCAACTATATTAACAAAGATACCTTGTTTAGCAGGTGCTTCATTAACATCGGTTGTCATAGAGATATTTTCTAATGAAATAGTGGAAGAAGTTTCAAGAATAGGAATCATTAATCCCCCTCTTCCAAGTAAAACTCTTTTTCTAAGACCTGTGATTACCATAGCTTTATCAGCAGGCACTCTTCTCCAGAAAGATAGAAATACTATTAGCACTACTAAAACAATAGCGATTATTGGTAATGCATTTAACAATTTTTCTAATAAATTTTCCATGATTATTTTCCCCCTTTATAAGTTTAAGCGATATGTTTATATTTTAACACAATATACAGTTTTTGGGTAATCATTATAAAAAATAGTAAGCAATATATTAATTTTGTATTTAAAGTTATACTTTCGATACATATTATGGTAAAATTTATATAAATATATTTAACCTATTGATAAAAAATGTTTAAAAACAATATAGTTTATGGTATAAGAATCTAAGGAGATTTAATTATGAAAAAAGAAATTCTTTATATTATTTTAACTATTCTTATTTCAATTAATATATGTATAGTTTTATTATTAGTAAATAAATCAAATTTATTATCTAGTTTAACTTTATACCTAGTTTGGGTAATTTCAATTTTAATAGGAATGCTAACCTTTGTTATATCAAGAAAATATAGAGTTGATAGTAAATTTGATGTAGCTATATTATGCGTAACAATTTTTTCTATTATTAATTTATTATTTACAGGTGTTATTTTAAGAATAATATTAAAGATTCATTAAATAAGTTAGTAAAAAACTCAAGTATACTAGAGCGAAGTATAAAATTATATAGTTAAAACTTTTATTGCAAAATACATACATATACTAAATATTTAATAAGGGGATAATCTTATGAATTATAAAAAAATTATAAATGAAATTAAGGGAATAGCTCTAACTATATTAGGAAGTATTATAATAGTAGCAATAGTAAATACAGAAGTGCTAGCTAGTGCTAAAGTTCAGCAAGAATCAATGGAAAATACATTATATAATGATGAAAAACTTATAGTTGATAAAGTTAGTTATAATTTTACAGCTCCAAAAAGAGAAGATATTATAATATTTTTTGATAATGATGAAAAAGGAAATATACTTGAAGAAGGATATGAATATTTGAAAGAAATAGCATCAATTTCATATAATACAGACACTAGAACAAGGCTTGTTAAAAGAGTAATTGGAATTCCAGGAGATGAAATAGATATAAAAGATGGTTATGTATATTTAAATGGAAGTATATTAGAAGAGTTATATGTTAAAGGTGAAACCTATAGCAGAGATAAAGAATTTCCTATTAAAGTGGAAGAAGATACAGTATTTGTACTTGGTGATAATAGAGAAGTAAGTAAAGATAGTAGAAACTTTGGACTTGTAAAGATAAATCAAATTGAAGGAAAAGCAATATTTAGAATATCGCCATTTAACAGATTTGGATTTATAAAATAAAGTAATCTAAGATTTATTTCACTATTAACTTTTCATTTGTAATATTAAGGAGCGTGATGTTAATTGAATACACAAATTATAATTGTCTTAGTGTTAAACTTTATAATTTCATTACTTGGAACATTGGCTTATTCAGTTAGGCTAGTAGGGGTTAGAACTGGTAAAATAGCAGTAACATTTGCAGTTTTTAATGTATTGATGCTTGTCTCTAGAACAGCAGTAACATTTCAAAGTCCTTTATTAACAAAGTTTGTAGAAAGTAATCCTAGTAGTGGGGATTTGATTAATATATTTAATTTAATAATAATAATTTCAGGTATTGCATCTATTGTGGGGGCCTTTTTAATACCAACATTTCAGCAAATGTTTAGTAAGGCAGTAAATCATTTTTCTACAGAAAGATCTATTCCTAAACTTATAATACATAGCTTTTCAAAAAATGGTGTAAAGTATATGAAAGATAGTATAGCAATTCCTGTAAAAGAAAGCTTAACTAGTATAAATTTTAAAAGGTTACCTAAGAAAATTTTGTTTTATAATTTTATATCTGTAGCTATTATTACAGCAGGAGCTTTTGCACCAATATATGCTGGCAGCATAGCTCCAGAACTTAGAATGACTTGTTTATCTTTATCACCAATAATAAATGGAACAGCAACAATACTTACATCAATTTTTATTGATCCACATTTATCTATCATGACTGATGATGTAGTGGATGGCAAATGTAGTGAAGAAGATTTTAGAGCTTGTGTTATAGCAATGGTAGGAAGTAAAGTAGTAGGTACTTTTGTAGCATTAATATTATTTGTACCAGCATCATACTTAATTGCCTTCGTAGCTAATTTTATATAACTTTTAATTTATTCTAGTTATTTTATATCCTTTATCTTCTAATAACTTTAACATGTTATCTTCACCAATGAAATGACCTGCTCCAACTGCTATTGTATGTTTTTTACCATCCTTAGTTAATTCAACTATTTTATTTACCATATTAATATTTCTATCAGTAAGCATTATTTTATAAGTTTCAGGTTCATTACTCTTCATTTCATTATTTACTTTTTCAATGAATTCAATATCTCCATTTTTATAAGCGTTAAAAAGTTTCTCAGAATTATTTACTTCTTCATTAATATTAGAATCAGAGTGAGTAGATAAATATTTTTTTAAATAATCCCAAGTGAAAGTTTTATTACCAATATCAATTTGTAAATCACATCCCTCCAACTCATTTATAACTACATCATCTCCCTTAGATTTACGGGAATTCATTTCATTAATTATTAGTAAATCTAATCCATTTCCTAGTATGCCAGCTTTGGAGTAACATAATACAGTTAATAGGCTATTTAAAGATGAAGGAGTCAAATATTTAATAGTACTTATATTAAAATTAGGACTTAATGATTTGAATATAGAAGATAATTTTTCAATTTCATCTTCAGACAAGTAATTTTCTATAGTTTCTCCATTCTTTAGATATCCAGATGATTGAACATTCTTAATAGTTTCATTTTGGGATAAATCAAGTTCCACAGATAGTACATCAGTTTCATCAATTATTTTCTTTATATTATCATTAAAAAAATTCACTTTATTATCACCAATATGAATAGTTCCAATCAAAGTAATAGTAGTATTTTCATTAGTTGCCTCCCAAATGTAACCTCTTGAAACTTCCTTTTCGGTAGCTCCATTATCGCATGATATTAATGGTATTATCAAAAAAGAAATAAGGAAAAAACAAAGTAAACTTTTAATTTTAGAAAAACTCTTCATAATAAACTCTCTCCTTCATACAAATTACTTACTATATTATACCATTTAATTACAGTTTGTGGAAAATTTTAAATATATTATATGTTGTTCATAAAACAAGATATTTTTGCAGAGATTAAGGTTTGTTTATACGTTTACATTTGGTATTATTAGCTTACAGAAAGGAAAGACATAAGAAATTATAAATAATTATTAGGGGGAGTTTTTATGAAAAAAGTTTTGGCTACAGTTATTTGTGCTTCAATGATGCTAGGAATGGTTTCATGTGGAGGAAAGACAGAAGGAGCTGATGTGAAAAAAGAGGAAACGGCTTCAAAAAATTTAGTTGTTTATTGTCCACATCCATTAGAATTTATTGATCCTATAGTTGCAGAATTTGAAAGTGAAACAGGAGTACAAGTAGATGTTGTTGCTGCTGGAACAGGAGAATTACTAAAACGTATAGAATCAGAAAAAGATAATCCTCTTGGAGATGTTATGTGGGGAGGATCATTAGGAACATTGGAACCTAAAGTTGATTTCTTTGAAGCTTATACATCTGCAAATGAAGCAGACTTAATGGATGATTGTAAAAATACAGATGGAAAGATAACAAGATTCTCAGTAATACCAAGTGTTCTTATGATAAATACGAACTTAATTGGAGATATTAAAGTAACAGGCTATGAAGATTTATTAAAACCAGAATTAAAAGGTAAAATTGCTCATGCAGATCCAGCAAAGTCATCATCATCTTTTGAACATTTAGTAAATATGCTTTATGCAATGGGAAATGGAACTCCAGAAAATGGATGGGATTATGCAGATAAATTAGCAGGAAATTTAGATGGTAAGTTACTTTCAGGATCATCAGCAGTATATAAAGGAGTTGCAGATGGAGAATATACAGTAGGATTAACTTTTGAAGAAGGTGGAGCTAAATATGTTAAGGATGGATCACCTGTTGAAATAGTTTATATGAAAGAAGGAGTTATATCTAAACCTGATGGAGTTGCAATAATAAAAGGTGCTAAAAATATGGATAATGCAAAGAAATTTATAGATTTCTTAACTAGTAAAGAAACTCAAACTATGGTTGCTTCTGAGTTAAGTAGAAGATCAGTAAGAAAAGACGTTGATCCAGCAGAAGGTTTAAAAGCAATTAAAGATATAAATATTATACAAGATGATGCAGATGTTGTTAAAGATAATAAGCAAGCATGGATAGATAAATTTAAAGAAATATTTACTAATAAGTAAGAATTAAGGGAATTAGTCTATTTATTAAATAGACTAATTCCTAAATAAAATGAGGAGGAAGCAAAATGAGCGTTTCAATTAAAGCATCAAATGTAATTAAAAAATATGGAGATAATGTAGTAATTCCTGATTTGAATTTAGATATAAGAAATGGTGAATTCTTTACTTTACTAGGTCCTTCAGGTTGTGGAAAAACAACATTTTTAAGAATGATAGCAGGTTTCAATTCAATAGAGGGCGGAGAAATAAGTTTCGAGGATAAAGTTATAAATGACATACCAGCCCATAAAAGAAATATAGGAATGGTGTTCCAAAATTATGCAATATTTCCACACTTAACAGTAAAACAAAATGTGGAATATGGATTGAAGTTAAGAAAGCTTCCTAAGGAAGAAATGGAAAAGAAAGTAGCAGATATTTTAAAAGTAGTTAAAATTGATGATTATAAGGATAGATTACCAGAAAGATTATCAGGAGGACAACAACAAAGAGTTGCATTAGCTAGAGCTATTGTAATTCATCCAAGCGTATTACTTATGGATGAACCTCTTTCTAATCTAGATGCAAAATTAAGAGTTGAGATGAGGAGTGCAATTAGAGATGTACAAAAGGAAGTTGGAATAACAACTGTTTATGTTACACATGATCAAGAAGAAGCACTTGCAATTTCAGATAGAATAGCTGTAATGAAGGATGGAATAGTCCAACATGTTGGAACTCCAGAACAAATATATACAAGACCTAAAAATATATTTGTATCTACTTTTATAGGACATTCAAATTTATTTAAAGGTATTATTGAAATAAAAGAAAATAATAAATATGTTAAATTTGAAAAGGGATATAAAGTTAAAATGACAAATTTAAAGGATGAAGTAAAGGATGGTCAAAAAGTAGTTATAGCAGTTAGACCAGAAGAGTTTATTTTATCAAATAGTGGATTAGAAACAAAAGTTAAAACAGCTACTTTCCTTGGAAGATACACAAATTATGAAATTGTATTTAATAGCAAGGAAATATTAGATGGACAAGCTTCCATTGAACTATCACAAGATATTGGAACATCAGAAAAGATTTATAGCGAAGGAGATAGCTTATATCTAGAAGTAAATCCAAAGAAGATAAATGTTTTCACAGAAGATGGAGAGGAAAATTTAATAAAAGGAAGTGAAAACTAATGAATGATAGTATAAAAAATAAATTTAAAATAAAGTTTGATTTTTGGAACGTAGTTACACTTATTATAGTACTTATATTTGCAGTATTTTTCATATATCCATTGTTTTCACTATTTATAAGTGGATTTAAGGATGCAACCACAGGAAGTTTTACTTTTGCAAACTTTACGAAATTCTTTGAAAAGAAATATTATTATAAAGCACTTATAAATTCTTTTACAGTAACTATATTTGTAACTCTATTAGCTGTATTAATAGGTTCACCATTAGCTTACTTAACTACTGCGTTTAAGATAAAGGGTAAGAAGCTAATTGAGGTTTTAATTATTATATCAATGCTATCACCACCATTTATAGGGGCTTACTCATGGGTTTTACTATGTGGAAGAAGTGGAGTAATAACTAAATTTTTTGTAGACAATCTAGGAATAACTCTTCCACCTATATACGGTTTTGCAGGAATACTTTTAGTATTTACCTTGAAATTATATCCGTTTATATATTTGTATGTTTCTGGAGCATTAAAAAAGATAGATGTATCTTTATTAGAAGCATCAGAAAGTTTAGGATGTAAACCAATAAAAAAAATAGCAACATTAATATTACCATTAATATTACCAACTTTATTGGCAGGAAGCCTATTAGTATTTATGAACGCATTAGCTGATTTTGGTACACCAATGTTAATTGGAGAAGGTTATAACGTAATGCCAGTACTTATATATTCAGAATTTATAAGTGAAGTTGGAGGACAAGCAAACTTTGCAGCTGCATTAGCAACAATAATGGTATTAATTACTTCAATCATTTTTATAGCACAAAAATATGTAGTAAATAAAAAATCTTTTACTATGAGCTCATTAAGACCAATGGTTGCAAAAGACTTAAAAGGTGTAAAAAATATTTTAGCTCATATATTTGTATATATAGTAGTGCTTTTAGCAATTGTACCTCAATTGACAGTTATATATACATCCTTCTTAAATACGAAAGGTTCAAGATTTGTAAATGAGTTTTCATTAAAAAGTTATAAAACAGTATTTAATAAATTAGGATCAGCAATAACTAACACTTATACTTATGGAATAGTTGCAATAGTCATTATAGTTATTCTTGGAATGTTTATAGCTTATATTTCAACAAGAAGAAAGAATGCTATAACATCTATAATAGATACAATAACTATGTTCCCTTATATAATTCCAGGATCAGTACTTGGTATTACTTTACTACTTGCATTTAATAAAAAGCCATTGGTATTAAGCGGAACATTTGTTATAATAATAATAGCATATGTAGTAAGAAGACTACCATACACTTTGAGGTCTAGTGCAGCAATACTTTATCAAATTAGTCCAAGCATGGAAGAAGCATCAATCAGTTTAGGATATTCTCCAGTAAAAACATTCTTTAAGGTCACAGCAGTTATGATGTTGCCTGGGGTTTTTGCAGGGGCAATTCTTAGTTGGATTACAGTAATAAATGAACTAAGTGCATCAGTTATATTATATACAGGTGGAACGAAAACCTTATCAGTTTCAATTTATACAGAAGTAATTAGAGCAAGTTATGGAACAGCAGCTGCATTATCTACAATACTAACTATAACAACAGTAATTTCACTATTAATATTCTTTAAGGTTTCTGGAAGTAAGGAAATAAGTTTATAAAATATAAAAAGCCAGTTTTACTGGCTTTTTTCTGCAATATAAGAAAAAGGTGAGAATATGGTTAAAAAGTTTAAAAAATACAGTGATGTAATTAGAAGTGCTATTATATGGTATGCTATAGTTCCAATTATAGTAGTTTCAATATGCGCATATATAATATTATTTTTTTTAGGAAATAAACTTATTTTTAAAGAAAATATTAATAATAATAAGTATGTAGCTAATTTAATGGAAGAAAATATTGATGAGTACACTTCATTAATAAAAAGTATATCAATAGATGAATATATTATTTCTGATATAAAAAATGGAGATAAATCACAGCCTATTTATGATATACTTTATAAGTTTGTAAATAAAAGAACTGTAAAAAGTAATTTTTATATATTTGACAAACAAGGAAATATGATTATGGGAAATAAAAATATAAAGCCAGATTATATACAAGAAGATAATATATTTATGTGGGGCATATTTAGTAGGATGAAACTAAGACCAAATGAAGTTATAACTATGATTAATAGAGGTCATCAAGAAAAATACAGCTATGGAATACTTACGCTAGGAAAAGCAATAAAATATGAAGATGAAATAGTAGGATATATAATTTTTGATTTATTAGATGAAGATATATTTAATCTTATTACAGGCTTTACTACAAGTGATGTAATAATAACGGATAAACATAATATTGTTGCAGCAACTAATAATAAGTATAGTGATCAGTTATATAGATTAAAAAGTGATTTTAGACAACAAAGTGGCTATATTAACTTAGAAAATAAAGACTACTATATTGAAATAACATCTATTAAAGATACGACTCTTTTTGTTTATACAATAACAAGCTTAGATTTCTTTAATAGAGCATTTTTTATAGGAGGAATATTTCTAATTATATTATTTTTAGTTATTTTTTCTTTTATGCTATTATGGTCTAAAAAGATTGCTCATAATAAGACTGTATCAATTTACGAAATAGTTAATGCAATTGAAAGTGTACAAGATGGGGATTTAGATACAAAACTTAATATTAATTCAGAAGATGAATTTGGAATAATAGCAAATGCTTATAATAATATGTTAATAGATATTAAAAATCTTATTGAAAGTAATAAAGAAGAAGTTGCACTTAGGATGCAAAGTGAAATTAAACAATTAGAAGCACAATTTAATCCTCATTTCTTATTTAATACTCTTGAAACAATAAGAATAATGATTAAATTAGATAAAAACATTGCAGGTAATATAATTATAAATTTATCATCAATATTAAGATATGGAATTAATAATGAGATACATTCAGTAAAGTTAAAAGATGACATTGAATACATAAACAATTATTTAGAGATATTAAAATATAGGTTTGGAAATAAGCTTCAATTTAATATAGAAATTGAAGAGGAAGCACTAGAGTGTGTTGTGCCTAAGCTGATCTTACAACCTATAATAGAAAATTCTATTAAATACGGTTTTGAAAAAAAAGCAATGTTAAATATAAAAATAACATCTGAAATTGAAGAAAGTAAAATTTCTATACTAATTAGAGATAATGGAATTGGAATTTCAAAAGAAAGAATGAATTATCTAAATAATATTTTAAATAAAAAAAATAATGATACAGATAGTATTGGTCTATACAATGTTCATAAAAGGATTAAGCTTATATATGGAGAAGAATATGGTATCAATATACAAAGTAATGAGGGGGAAGGGACTTTAGTAAAAATTATTTTACCTAATATATAAGGGGGAATGAAAAATGTATAAGCTTATTATCGTTGAAGATGAAGAGATAATAAGAAAAGGGCTAGTACATACTATAGATTGGTTATCTATGGGATTTACAGTTATTGCAGAAGGTGAAGATGGAGAAGATGGTCTTAGGTTAATAAATGAATATAAACCAGATCTTGTTATTACAGATATTAGAATGCCTAAAATGGATGGCTTAGAAATGCTTAGTTTAGCTAAAAAACTTAATGGTTTTGAGAGTATTATACTGACAAGCTATGGAGAATTCGAATATGCTAAAAAAGCTATATCTATGGGAGTAAGTGATTATATTTTAAAACCTATAGATGAAGAAGAATTGTTTAAATTAATTTCACAAATAAGAAAGAAAATAGATGAAATAAAGTTTTACGAGAGAATGAAAATGTGTACAAGCAATAAGGAAGAAATAGATTTTACTAATCTTAAGATTTATATAGATTCTAAAGACATAAATACTTATGTAAAATATGCAATAAACAAGATAAAAGATGGATATAATGAAAAATTAAGTATTGAGAGTTTAGCAGAAGAACTTGGAATTAGTCCAAGTTATTTAAGTAGAAAATTCAAAAATGAAACAACATATACATTTTTAGATATGCTTAATAAATACAGAGTACAAAAAGCTGTAGAAATAATGATAAAAGAAAAAGATAGATTTAGAGTATATGAAATAGCAGAAATGGTTGGATTTGGAGATTATAAACATTTTTGTGTAGTATTTAAAAAGTACACAAACTTAGCACCTAAAGATTTTGTAAGAGCTAAAAGTATAGTCATTAAATAATGGTAAAGTTTTCTTTTAAGAGTTTTTGATTTAGAAAATTTAGTATATAATGTTTATAAATAAAGGGAGGTATAAATTATGAAAAACGCAGAATATTACATAAAAAATCTAGAAATGATACCACATGTAGAAGGAGGTTACTTTAAAGAGTCATTTTTATCAGGAGATAAGGTAAAAGAAAATAAAAATCTATGGAGTAGTATATATTTTCTTTTAAGAACAGGCGAAGTATCGAATTTTCACAGGTTAAAATCTGATGAGTTATGGTATTATCATGATGGGGAAGCACTTACTATCTATATGATAAGTCCAGATGGAAATCTTATAACAAAGCAACTTGGTATAAATATAGAAGATGGAGAAGTTCCACAGGTTTTAGTACCTAAGGGTTATATATTTGGATCAGCTATGAATAATGAAGGATTCTCTTTAGTTGGATGTATGGTTGCTCCAGCATTTGAGTATGAAGAGTTTGAGTTATTTGAAAGAACATATCTTTTAAATTTATATCCAGAGCATAAAGATGTAATATTGAAACTTACAAGAAAAGAATAAAAAATTTTAGAAAGTAATAAATTTATTTTGTTTATAAAATAAATTTATTACTTTTTTTCTTATAATATATACATAAAATGTAATTATATGGTATAATGTGTCACGTAATTTAAAAATGGAGAAGATGAAAAATGAGATTTAGAAAAATGATTTATATTATTATTCCAATAATTATAATAGAAGGAGCAATCATAACTTTAAATAAATCACTAGAAAAGTTTTGCTTTGGACATAATAAAAAGAATATCTATAACAATAATTCTAAAATATCAGCAGCTAATGATAATTTTTCTTACATATATAAAAAGGGAACAAATGAAAATGGAAAAACAAATATTTGTTTTAAGTTTACTGGAATGGATACTATTTGGAGTATTATTTCTGAAAATGATGCCATGATATCTATAAATTTTAGTTCTGATATAGAATTAGGGACTTTTAAAGTGGTTTTAATAGATCCAAATAATAATATAACAAATATTCTAGAACAATCACAGGAAGGAACTGAGGTTTATAAAGTAAAAAAGGGGAATAATAGAATTAAAATTGTGGCAAAGGAAGCTAAAGGAAAGCTAAAGCTTGATATAACGCCAGAAAAAGATGGATTAGAAATAGACATAATATCTACCAATTAAAAATAATGTTATAAGAATATAGGCAATATAATAATTATTATATTGCCTATATTCTTCAGTTTGTTGAAAAACCCCCTGTTTAAAAACAGAGGGTTTTTCTATATATTAATTGTGAATAAAATT